>WTCH01000041.1 GCA_013138675.1 Woeseiaceae bacterium
TAGTAGCCCACTGAGCTGTGCGGGTTTGATTTTCCGTAACGAACAGCCAGGTTGTAGATGTGATAGTCGTGAACCGCGCTGACCAGGCGCTGATCCATCATTCTCTTGAAGTCGTCGGCCAGCGTATTGTCGTGACAGGCGTAATCGTCTTCGGCAGCGACGTTTTGCCATGAAATAACGTTAGTGGGGAAACGCACTTCGATCTTCTCTTTCGCGCCACGCAGATGCTTGCGAATATTGTGGTCGCCAAGCGGCGCGCCCAACGTCAGCCAGGCATCGATCTTCGACTCGCCGTATTTCTCCCGCAACGCCGGCTCGTGAGAAAACTCCCAGAGAACGTCGTAGGCAACGACGCAGCCCATGCCATGCGTCATCAACAATATCTTGTCTCCACGATCAAACGCCTCGCAGAGTTTTGTCCGGACCCTTTCACGAACCTCGTCTGCGTAATCGGACTCGTCTTTCAGGTACTCGGCACAGTCTTTCGACACGCACGCGATCAGGGGCATAGTCAGCCCAACCGCTCCCAGTACCGGCGCGGCGATATCCGCAGCAAATTCACGTAACGCCGACTTGCCTGGGAGCAGGTCATACTGCCGGATGCCGAAACGCTTACGGGCCTGAACCATGCGCAGGCTTGCCAGCGCATTGGCCCGATCGCCAATATCGAGTTGCGCGTCATAGCGTTTGCCCAGTGACTCCAGCAGTGTGTTGGTCAGGTCACCGAAATAGGCCATGTCTTTGAACACGCTATCGAGTGCGTCCGCCCGGTCAGGATAGTCACGTTCGACGCCGGCGCGCAGCGCTGCCATGGAAATATCCATGAGCGCTTCTTTGGTCGGTTTGAAGTCGCGACCGTGAACGACGAGAATGCTGCGGTTGCTAATCGTATTCGTCCTCGCCGGCATCACGCCGAGTCAACATGGTCAGGAAGCTTCCTGACAGGGTCTTGCCGTACTCGAGTTTCCAGATAATCAGCGTAGCAAACACGAATGTGGCGGAAATCACCGCCGCCACAGCCAGCGCGCCGATACCCGAACCAAGTCCTATGCCGATAGCAACGAAGATGTACATGGCATCCGAGGGCTGATCCAGGGAGAAGCGAAACCGCACGGCGGCGACGATGCCCGCAAGACTGAAAGCGAGCGCGAGGCTGTTGAGTACGATCATCGCGATTCCGGTCACGACGACCGGCAAAATGATGATTGTCTGCAGGAAGGACTGATCGATGCGCCGCGCTCGGCTGGTAATGAAATACGCCCAGGATACGGGGACGGTCAGTATCAGGGCACCAACACTTGCAAGAGCGAGTTGAATGGGTCCGTGCGGTGACAACACCGTGTCATCGACGCTCGAATAGATCGGCTCAAATGTATCGACGTTTGAGGCGGCAAGGTAGCCGATTCCGCCAATTGGGAAGTACTCGTTAATAGCCGGGTAGCGTGACAGCAGGTAGGCCATCAGCACGACCCAAAATCCGTAATACATGATAATCAGCGTCAGCGGTATTAGCAGTCCACCTGATTTTCGCACGATACTTCTCCGCGTTTGGTTGCGACAACATACAGGCCGGTATTGCTGACATCAAATTCCGCGCAAGGCCTGCCGGTCAATGATAGGCTGTGCGGCGTTTTTAGCCACTTCCTCACAATTATGGACCATTCAGTACAGCTGCTCGGCATCAGCAACGCAATCGTCGACATCCTCGCCCATATAGAAGATGACTTTCTCGACAAAATAGTTGCAGTTCCAGGATCAATGACACTGATCGACAGGGATCGGGCGCGGGAAATCTACGCGCTAATGGGCCCTGCAACAGAAATGTCCGGCGGTTCGGTCGCCAATACGGTTGCCGGTTTTGCGAATCTCGGCGGCTCGTCAGCCTACATCGGTCGCGTCACGGCCGATCAGCTCGGCGGCATTTTTTAACCACGACATGCGATCGCTCGGCGTGGACGTTCGCCTGCAAGCGGCAAAAGACGGATTACCGACCGCGCGCAGCCACATCCTGATTACGGCCGACGGACAGCGCACCATGCAGACTTACCTCGGTGCGTGCACGGAATTAAGTGTCGACGACGTCACGACAGAAACGATGGGAACGCCAAAGGCTGTATTGATCGAAGGATACGTCTGGGATTTGCCCGAAGGTCCGGATCTGACCGCGAAAGCGATGGAAATCGCGAAGCAGAATGGCACGACAGTTGCCCTGTCACTGTCAGACTCGTTCTGCGTCGAACGACATCGCGAATCCTTCGAGCACGCCGTCCGTACAGGTGTCGACATCGTCGTTGCTGATGAAGACGAGGTGAAAGCCCTGCTGCAGACCGAATCCTTCGAGGAATCACTTGAAGCGCTCGACGGCTTCGACAACCTGTTTGCGATAACACGCTCTGACAAGGGCTCGGTCATTGTGCACGGAGACCAGTTAATTGTTCAGGCAGCGGACCCGATCGACGCCGTCGTCGATACGACAGGCGCCGGCGATGCCTACACAGCGGGATTCCTCTATGGATGGGTCAACGACATGTCGTTGGCCGAGTGCGCAAAGATCGGTACGTTTTGTGGCTCGACCGTGATCCAGCAGGTCGGCGCGCGCATCGAACCCGGTTTGCTCGACGACTATCGCGGCTGAAGCCGCTCCTACAACGGCAGTGCGAAGGCGATGATCTTATCGTCTGGCGGCGTTCCAGCGCGTGAATTGCCGCCCGCATAAATCACCACATACTGACGGCCTTGCCACATATAGGTCATTGGCGTGGCATTACCGGACGTCGGCAAGCGACCGCGCCAGAGTTCTTCGCCTGTTGCTGTGCTCAGCGCCCGCAAGTAGTAATCGAGTGTCGAGGCGATAAAAATCAAGTCGCCTGACGTCGCGATCGGGCCGCCGAAAGTCGGCGTACCCACTTCGAGCGGCAAAACGGCCATATCTTTCAATGTGCCGAGCGCACGACGCCAGACGATGTCACCCGTAGCCAAGTCGACTCCCGCGATGATCCCCCACGGCGGTGGGTTGCATGGCAACTCAAACGGAGATAGAACCACCCCTCGCCTCGCGCCGAACGGCGCACCACGCATCGGTGCGACATCCTGATCGTGAAAAACCTCTCGCGCGGCGCTGACCTCTTCGTTTGGTATCAGCGCAATCTCATGTACCAGACTGGACATATTGATGATCAGCAGATTGCGCCGCGGATCATAGGCCGCACCGCCCCAGTTCGCGCCACCACCTGTAAATGGATAGAACAGCGTCCCTTCTACGCTCGGTGGCGTAAACAAACCTTCGGTACGCAACTCGCCTAGCCGCGATTCGCAGGCGCGCTTGTCAAACCAAGTCAAACCAAACTCGTCCCCTGGATTTA
>WTCH01000129.1 GCA_013138675.1 Woeseiaceae bacterium
TCGACGGCTCGTCCTACCTGTACAGGGCGTACCACGCATTACCCAACCTGACCAATTCTGCAGGCGAACCCACGGGCGCACTGCACGGCGTCTTGTCGATGATCAACAAGCTCGTGCGCGAACAGCCGTCTGCGCACGTTGCCGTCGTGTTCGACGCACCTGGCAAGACATTTCGTGACGAAATGTATGCCGACTACAAGGCCACTCGACCACCGATGCCGGACGATCTGCGCAGCCAGGTCGAGCCGATCCTCGACGCAGTGCGGTCTATGGGGCTGCCACTCCTGCAGGTGACCGGTGTTGAGGCCGATGACGTTATCGGTACCTTGTGCCGGATTGCTGCCTCAAACAACCTCAGCGTGCTTGTCTCCACAGGCGACAAAGATCTTGCACAGCTCGTCAACGACAAGGTCACGCTCGTCAATACGATGAACGACAGTGTGCTCGACCGAGATGCCGTGAAGGCCAAGTTCGATGTCTATCCCGAACAGATCATCGACTACCTGGCGCTGGTCGGTGACAGCTCCGACAACATTCCCGGTGTTCCGAAAGTGGGTGCTAAAACTGCAGCCAAGTGGCTCAATGAATACGACAGCGCCGAGGGCATCGTCGAGCGCGCTGAAGAGATCAAGGGAAAGGTCGGCGAGAGCCTGCGCGACAATATCGACCAGCTGAAATTATCGCAGCGACTTGCAACGATTCAACTCGATGTCGAGTTGCCCATGACGTTGGACAAACTCAAACCCGCCGACGCAGATCCCGACAAACTCCGCGACCTGTATGGTCGCTTCGAGTTACGCACGCTGCTAAAGCAACTCGACGACGTGGCTGCTTCGCCCGAACCGGAACTGCACGACAGCTCTGACAGTAACTACGAAACAGTTTTGAGCTGGCCGGCGTTCGACGCGTGGCTCGAGAAGATCAACAGTGCCGACCTCGTGGCGTTCGACACGGAAACGACGAGCCTCGATTACATGGCAGCGGAGATTGTCGGTGTCTCGTTATCGGTTGCTGCAGGTGAGGCCGCTTACATTCCGGTAGCGCACGATTACCCGGGGGCACCCGACCAATTGCCGCGCAGCGAAGTGCTTGAAAAACTTAGACCTTTTCTTGAAAACCCGAACAAGAAAAAAGTCGGCCATCACCTCAAATACGATGCCCACGTGTTGGCCCGACACGATATCGCGCTGCAGGGCATGGCCTATGATTCGATGCTCGAGTCTTATGTGTTGAACAGCGTTGCGACGCGTCACGACATGGACTCGGTTGCACGCCATTACCTTGGCCGCGAAACGATTCACTACGAGGACGTCGCAGGCAAAGGCGCAAAGCAGTTGACGTTTAACGAAGTCGACCTGGAAACAGCCGCGCCCTATGCCGCTGAAGATGCCGACATCACGTTGCAGTTGCACGAAACCCTGTGGTCGAAACTCGGCGAGATCGAAGCGTTGCGTGACGTCTACGTCAACATCGAGCAACCACTTGTACCAATATTGCTCGGCATGGAAGAGACGGGCGTTCTCATTGATCGCAAGATGCTGGCGACGCAGAGCGGCGAACTCGCAAAGCGCATGATGGAACTCGAAATAGAGGCGCATGAACTCGCCGGCGGACCGTTCAATCTCGGCTCGCCGAAACAGCTGCAGGAGATCCTGTTTCAGAAACTCGAGTTGCCTGTCATTCGCAAGACACCGAAAGGACAACCATCGACGGCTGAAGACGTGCTCGTGGAGCTCGCCGATGACTACGACCTGCCGCGAGTCATTATCGAGTATCGCAGTGTCAGCAAGCTGAAAAGCACGTATACCGATAAATTGCCGCTGCAGATTGCGCAGAGCACCGGCCGCGTGCACACCTCGTATCACCAGGCCGTTGCCGCTACGGGCCGGCTGTCGTCGACGGACCCGAACCTGCAGAACATCCCGATCCGGACGCCCGAGGGCCGACGTATCCGGCAGGCCTTCATCGCGCCGGAGGGGCAACTACTGCTGGCCGCTGACTACTCGCAGATCGAGTTGCGCATTATGGCTCACCTGTCAAAAGACGAAGGACTGCTCAAGGCCTTCGCCGCCGGACAGGATGTGCACCGCGCGACGGCTGCGGAGGTCTTCGAGGTGGCACTCGACCACGTCAGCGCCGACCAGCGGCGCTCTGCCAAGGCCATCAATTTTGGCCTGATGTACGGCATGTCGGCGTTTGGTCTGGGCAAACAACTCGGTATCCTGCGTGGCGAAGCGCAGCAGTACATCGACCTTTATTTCGATCGATACCCGGGCGTCAAAGCCTACATGGACAACACACGCGAAAGCGCCGGCAAGCAGGGCTACGTGGAAACCGTGTTTGGCCGCCGCCTGTACCTTCCCGAGATCAATGCCCGCAATGCGCAGCGGCGCCAGTATGCCGAGCGCAGCGCCATCAACGCGCCCATGCAGGGCACGGCCGCCGACATCATCAAGCGAGCGATGATCGAAGTGCATCGCTGGCTCGCAGATGAAGATGCGGGTGGACGTATGATCATGCAGGTGCATGATGAACTCGTCTTTGAGATTGCGAAGGACACGGCCGACGCGTTCAGCGCAAAGGTGACCGACATCATGTGTGGCGCTGCGCAATTGTCGGTACCGCTGCAGGTCGACGTCGGCACCGGGTGCAACTGGGATGAGGCCCACTAGACCCTGTCTAAACTACTTTCTACTGAAATTCAGTGACTTACGAACGACCCGGAACTTTCCGCTTTGGTCAGACTCCAATTTCCATGAGTGCATTAGTCACTCGCCTGTTTACCTCCCTAAACAGGCGTGCAACGCGGTTTCCCCAAGCCGGTTGCTTCTTCATTCCCCGGGGCACATTGTGCCCCGGGTTTTTTTATGCCCCGGCGGCCAGGAATCGTTCCAGTACGTCTCGCGCTTCGGTTTCGCCCTGGCGATTCAGCGCCGAGAACTGTTGCACAGTGCCGTGCTCACCGACTTCCTTTTTGACTTGCAGGAGCGCGTTCGCCGCCTGGCCGCGCTTGAGCTTGTCGGCCTTGGTCAGAAGGATGTGAATGGGCAGGTCCACCTCTGCGGCAAACGCCATCATCTGGCGATCGTAGTCCTGCAGTTGACGCCGGATATCGACGATCATCAGTAGTCCCTTGAGGCTCTGCCGCGTCTGAAAGTACTCGGACAGCAGTTCCCCCCAGTGATCACGCATCGCATCCGAGACGCGGGCGAATCCGTAGCCCGGAAGGTCGACCAGGCGCTGCCCGTCCCGCAGGCTGAAGAAGTTGACGAGCTGGGTGCGGCCCGGCGTCTTGCTCGTCCGTGCGAACTGGCGCCGGTTGACGATGACGTTGATCGCGCTGGATTTGCCGGCATTCGAACGCCCCGCGACAGCGACCTCGGTGCCATCGTCCGCAACGAACTGGTTGTGCGCGTTGGCACTCTTGATAAATAGGGCTTCAGGGTACTGTTACATGGGGGTATGCCCAGGGAATTCTGTGTATAATTTGGGGCTGCTAGTCTGACGGCTTCAGGGTCATGCGGCAAGGCGGTCGACGCCTTGTGGTCCATCAAAAAAAGCGAAAAATCGAATTGATAATGAGCGATGGCTGCGGCTACCGCGAGGAAGTAACGGTTACAGAAAAATGAAAACACGGAACTCAAATCTCTGGCTGCCAATCGTCGTATTGCTGGCCACATCCCAGGTCCAGGCCGAAAGCCTGGTCGACGGTTCGATCGATGCCGGTAAGGCCAAATCAGCCACGTGCATGGCCTGCCACGGCCCTGAGGGCATTAGCTCAACCGCTTTGTGGCCGAACATCGCCGGCCAGAATGCGACCTACATCGCGAGCCAGTTGACGGCATTCCGCGACGGCGCGAAAGACCCCTCGAAAGCGACACGCTATGACCTGGCGATGACGCCGATGTCGATGTTGTTAACCGACGAGGACATCCGCAACCTCGCCGTCTATTACGAGAGCCTGCCTGCACCGGCACAGCCGGTTGCCGACCCGAGTACGGTCGCCAAGGGTGAGGCGCTCTATCGCGGTGGCAATATGGACAAAGGCACGCCAGCCTGTATCGCTTGTCACGGCCCCACTGGCCGCGGCAACCCGGCGGCAAACTATCCGGCACTTCAGGGCCAGCACTCGGTTTATACGGCAAAGCAACTAAATGACTACGCGAGTGGCACACGAACCTCCGACGGCAAGACGCACATGATGCGCGATACCGCGGCGCGCCTGGATAAGGAAGAAGTCGACGCGCTCGCCTCATACGTACAGGGTCTACGCTAATGAAACATACGATTCTCTTATGCTTTGCTCTTCTCGCCATCGCTGCCTGTGGGCAGGAGGAACCGGCTCAATCGCCGGCCGGCGAACCGGTTGTCGTTGAAGGGGCGGTAATCGAAGAAGCGACTGAGGCGACGGAAGCCGTCGATGAAGCCGAAGCAACGGTCGTCGAAGAGTCAGCCGCCGAGCCCGAAGCCGATGAACAGGCGATCTTACTTGCCCAGGCCGACACGTCTGCGGTGACACGGGAATGGCAGTTCCAGGAAGGCAAACATTACATGCGGCTCGTGCCGACACAGCCAACGCTTGGTGGTGCCGACAAGATAGAGGTCGCTGAGTTTTTCTACTATCTATGTCCGCACTGTTACAACTTCGAACCAATGATCAAAGAGTGGGCAGCAAACAAACCGGCAAATGCCCGTTTCGTGCAGGTTCCGGCAATGTGGAACCAAATACTCGTTTTGCACGCTCGAATGTATTACACGGCCGAAATCCTGGCCCGCAACGGCGTCATCGAGGACGTTGCGGCTTTTAATACCACCGTGTACGAAGAGATTCACCGCCGCAACAACAAGCTAAGCTCGGAAGCCGCCATATTGAAGCTGTTCGAGCGCTTCAATGTCAGTGCTGACGATTTCAATCGCACCTGGAACTCCTTCGAGGTCGATCAGAAATTGCGCGTCGCTGCTGACCTGGCACGACGATATAGTGTCGCGAGCACGCCAATAATCGTTGTCAACGGCAAGTACCGATTCGGTGCGCAAGAAGCCGGCAGTTATCCAAAAGTGCTTGAGGTCATCGACGAACTCATCGTCAGGGAAAGCGCACGCTAGCCGTTGTCTTCGGCCACAATCCTCAGAACTCCATCCGCCGAGCGCCGCCAGTACAGGCGCTTGACGGTGGTGATCGCGCGATTCTCATAGACGATCTCCTGGCGAAAGCGAGCCAGATACAGCGCGCTGTCTTCGGGGTCTACCAGTAGCAAGACATCATCGAGTTCGACGCGCTGCGCCGGTGCTCGCGTGATCGATTGTGTGCGGTAAGCAACCCACTCGTCACGGTTCATGCCCCGGTAGCTAAAGTCATCGTCGTACAGCGACAGGTACCTGTGCAGGTCACCGGACGCGTAGCTTGATACCCAGGTATCCAGAGCGAGCCTGAGCTCAGCATGAGCAGATTCCAGTAGCTCGGGGCTGGTCCAGCGGATTTCACGTGCGATCAGCACCGGTGTGACGAGTGGTTCGAGCGCCTTTTCAAGCAGAAGCAGCTCATCATTGGGCAGGGCGATACAACCGTCGGTATCGAGCGGCGGTCGACGGCCGCTGTTCGCCGTTACGCCGTGAATCCAGATACCGCCACCGCTGCGCCGATTACTTCGATCCCAGATGTTCGGGTAGTCGAGCGAAAATGCCATCGGCCCGTACTTCTCATGCAATTTGCTCGTATCGAGTTGCTCGGTGATGAAATAGATACCGAGGGGTGTCTTGCGGTCCCATGCCCGTTCTTTGTCGACGCCGTTCTGCCCGACCGACATGTAGCTCTCACCCTGATGCGTCGCGCCATTTTCACCGGCCTGGAACTGGTGCAATGTTGATGTCGCAGTCTCGGCAATCAGTATCGTGCCGACCGAATCCGGTATCTCGAGCAGATACGCTGGCACGCCCTGATTCTGCTGTGCGTGCAACAGAAAAGGCGCGAGGATCATGAGTACAACCGGCAGGCGAAACATACTTTGATATTACAGCTGCCCGATGGCCATCACCATGCTATGTTTCGCGGCATCCGTA
>WTCH01000203.1 GCA_013138675.1 Woeseiaceae bacterium
GAGATTCTCACGTATGCCTTTCAGGACGCGTTTGCTGGGTGCCGGATTCAGCACGCGCATTTTCTCGAACGGTGACTCCGCATCAAGCGCCCACTTTTTCGGCGTCGTCCATTCCTCGACAAATTCGCGGCCGATGGAAAGGTGCAGGTTCTCGAGCTCCATAAGCAGCGCCGGAATGTACTTGAAGCCGAAGCGAAACGTCGAAGGCGTTATCGGGTGATCGAGAATCGTGCCATGTGCAACCGTGTAGCCGCCATCCTCGCGCCGCCGAAGTGCGATTTTCTTGTTGTAGAAATTGCCATCGAGAACATTGTCTGCAGGCGCGGTTCTCGCCACGGTGCCGCGCACCTTCAGTTGCGGCAACGTAATGCCCAGCGAGCGGCAAAAAAGAGACGTCCATGCCCCGGCAGCGCAGCACACGATGGGTGCCCTGATCGTTCCGTGCTCGGTCACTACCGCTGATACGCTGCCGCCCTCCGTTTCGACACCACGCACGGCGCACCCGGTGAGGATCGTCGCACCCAGTCGTGTCGCCGCGAGGGCTATCGCGGGTGTCGCCTTGTGTGGCTCGGCCCGGCCATCGCTTGGGGTGTAAAGAACCCCTTTCCAATTCGCAGTCGAACCACGAATCAGGCCGCTAACCTCGCTGCCCTCGATCAGCCTGGATTCAACCCCATATTCGTCGGACGTCCTGATCCAGTTGCTGAAATGCTCAACCTCCTTGTCGGAGTGGGCCGCAATCATCCCGCCCTCTTCATGAAAGCCAACATCTTCACCAATCTCCGCTTCGAGACCACGCCAGATACGCAAGCTCTCGACGATCATCGGCATCTCGCGAGTATCGCGAAGTTGTTGCCGCACCCAACCCCAGTTGCGACCCGACTGCTCACCGGCGATATGGCCTTTCTCGCACAACACGACATCAACACCCTGTTTGGCGAGAAACCACGCCGTGGACACGCCAACGATGCCGCCGCCAATAATGACGACGTCGGCCGAAGCCGGAATAGCATCAGGCTGCTGCAGGGGCCGTTCCCAGGTCTGTGCGACAAGATTGGCTGGCATCGATTCGGACATATCGGTAGAGTCTCGTGAGGTTTTCCAAGTATGCACAAGTAATGGATATTGATGTACCACTGCGCGAGTTAGGCGGGTTCGATTCGTCGGCTCTGCGAGACGCAATCCTGGCCCAGGATGAATCGGCATGGCATGAGGATGACTATCGTCAGTCAACCTACGATGTGCACCTCAAGACTCAGTCCATCGTGCTCATATTCACAGATGGCTCGGGCTGGCCAAACCCGGAAATTCGCAAAGAACCGGGCTGGGACCGGCTGCACGAGGTTGCCGTGCCGCTGATGCACGAGATTCTTGGCAAGCACTATCCGGCGGGCGGCACGATCGTTCGGGCGATGGCTGCAAAACTGCTGGCTGGCGGCAACATCAAACCGCATGTCGATAAGCACCCATCGTTTCACTGCGGCCACCGGATTCATGTGCCAATCACGACGAATCCGCGCGTACGCTTCATGATTGATGGCCGCCCCTACCAGTTCGAGGTTGGCCAGGTGTACGAACTCAACAACCAGAGAAAGCACAGTGTGATGAACAAAGGTGGTGAGGACCGCATCACCTTTATTTTCGACTACGTGCCCCCCGGACCTCTCGCGATACAGGCCGCCTAAACTGCCTTGAAAACACTTCGTGAAGCCCTGCGATCCGAGGAACTGACGCTGACGGCCGAGCTTTCCCTGGGTCCGCGCACCAGCCCTGAGAGCATCGTCAAGCAAGCTCGGACGCTGTCCGAGGCGACTGACGCCGTGCAGATTCCTGATCACCGGCATGCTCGGCCACACCTGTCCAACATAGCCACGGCCGCCCTGCTACTACAGAACGGGATCGATCCGGTCATCCAGATGAATTGCCGCGACCGCAATCGTGTCGCTTTGCAAAGCGACATCCTCGGTGCACGGGCGCTCGGCGCGCACAATCTCCTGCTGCTGAGGGGTCGCAACTTTCCAGAAAGCCATCGCCCAAAGTCCACCGGGGTTTTTGATGTCGGCGCAATCGATCTCATCGCTACGGCCGCGGCGATTCGTGACGACGATGTCTTCGCCGATACTAAACCGGCGGGCGCCCCCGACCTTTTTATTGGCACGATAGCGACAGCATTTA
The DNA here is from genome assembly GCA_013138675.1 of Woeseiaceae bacterium. GTDB lineage: Bacteria > Pseudomonadota > Gammaproteobacteria > Steroidobacterales > Woeseiaceae > UBA1847. The sequence continues at coordinate 2,176 of WTCH01000203.1, forward strand.
ACCCCGACGATGGCTGGGAGCCCGAGAAACTTACAAGCAAAGCCGACGCGGGTGCGCAGTTTATTCAACTGCAGCTATGCTTCGACCTCGGCTTACTTCGCGACTACGCGGCACGCATCGTCTCCTCCAAGCTCACCTGGCGACTGCAGATCCTCGCAGGCCTCGCCGTACTACCCTCGGCCGACGCGGCGCGTGAACTCCGTAAGGCTCGGCCAGATTCGATTATTCCATCGTCAATCGTGAAGAGAATCGAAGAAGCCGACGACCAGGGGGCCGAAGGCATCGCAATAGCAGCCGAACAGCTGCGGGCGATCGCCGATATTCCCGGATTGTCCGGCGTGACGTTGGTCACACCTGGAGAGCCGGGGTCTATCGTGGCCGCAATCCGCGCATCCGGGCTAAGGCAGTGAAGACGATCGAGATCAACCCAGATCCCGACATTCAGGTCCGGCAGATTTCCGAGGATAGCCACTGCGTTATCGTCGATGACTTTCTCAGGGATCCTGAAACCCTTGTTGAGTTTGCCAGCACCAATGCAGAAAAATTCGAATTGCAGCAAATAGGCTACCCGGGCGTGCTATGCGACGTTGCTCGCACCGCAATGAGCGAAGTGCAGCGGTTCATCCGTTCGCACATGAGCCGGCAGTTCTCCTTTCTTAAGGGGGACATTCGCACCACGACCTACCTGTCGATGGCGACAAGGCAGCCGGATGAGCTGGCACCACTGCAACGCCTGTGCCACACGGATCCGCGCGAGCGCATGGATCGCCGCAATTATGCGGGCCTCGTATACCTGTTCGACG
>WTCH01000071.1 GCA_013138675.1 Woeseiaceae bacterium
GCACTCCGCAGCAATTGCACTGGCATGTGCCGCGTGATGCCAGACGTGCTCGACCGGAAGAGTCTGCTCTCTTGCCCAGCGATGCGTCGTGTAACCGGCGTGTGCGTCGCAAACCACTCGAGTCGCCTGCACACCGTATAAGTCCTGCAAATCCTCTGCGACCTTCTCAAACACGGCGAGGCTACGCGGGCTATCCATCTCGCCGATGTGCGGCGAGACCACAACACGGTCATCCCAGGACAACGCAACCGTCCCTTTCATGTGCCCGCCAACAGCAAGCAAAGGTGATGACTGTCGCCACGGCAAATCCATCTCGACCGGGGCGCCGCCGCGACCAATACGGATTGGCCGCATCTTGCTCGCAATACGTCGGTAGACGGGGTCATCTGCGGGCCGAACGATCGGCCGGTTGTGGTGCAGGAATCCGTCAACAACGTTCGAAATGCGCGCTTCTACTTCTTCGTTGTCAGTGAGCACTGGCTCGCCACTAATGTTCGCAGAGGTCGCAATCAGTGGACCACCAAACTCCTCAAGCAGCAATGCATGCAGCGGGCTGTACGGCAGGAAAGCACCTATCTCCGTAAGTCCCGTTGCAACATTTCTTGCCAGGTCGTTGCTGCCGTTCTTTGTTGTCAGGACGATGGGTCTGCCGGGGCTCGCCAGCAATTCGGCCTCTTCGGGCGAGAGATCAGCATACTTGCCTACAACACCGAGACCATCATCGCCGGCCAGCGGAAACATCACGGCCAGTGGCTTGGTTGGTCGGTGTTTACGCCAGCGCAAATCGTCCACGGACGCATGATCGCGCGCGTCACACATCAGGTGGTAACCACCGATGCCCTTCACAGCGATGATGTGACCGTCGCGAAGTTTTTCCAACGCTGCTTGCAACGCGTCTTCGGCAACCATTGTCGACGCATTTTCCTTGTTGAAGAAACTCAGTTGCGGACCACACGCCGGGCAAGCGACGGGTTCAGCATGGAAGCGACGATTCGCTGGATCGAGGTATTCCTGTTCACAGTCATCACAAAGCGGAAAGTCGGCCATGCTTGTGTTCGGGCGATCATAGGGCAGTGCCTCGATGAGCGTGTAGCGTGGCCCGCATTGTGTGCAGTTGATAAACGGGTAGCGAAAGCGCCGATCGGATGGGTCATGCAACTCCTCGCGGCAGTCGTCGCACATGAAAAAGTCCTGCGGTACGAAGATGCTCGCATCAGCGTCGGCAGAACTCTCGGAGATCTCGAAGTCATCGAACTTCTCGAATTCAACAACTTCGGCCGCATCGATGTTCGGCTGGGACAACGGCGGTGACTTGTCGATAAGGTCGTGCTCGAACAGCGCAAGCGTGCTTGCCGGGCCGGAGGCAATAACTTCGACCTCGCCCAGTTGGTTCTGTACGTGGCCGGTCAGCCCATGCATTCGCGCAAGTCGATAGACAAACGGCCGAAAACCGACGCCTTGCACATGCCCCGACAGAACGAAGCGCTGCGTGCACTTCTTGCTCGTAACAACATGGCGCGCGAGCTCAGCCAACGGACTGCTTCCTGCCTTCCCATTCATTGTCGCGATAGCCGGACGCCCACCAAATGCGGCAAGCACCCTCATCGGACACCATGCACGGGCCAATCGGTTTGCGAGGCGTGCAGGCGGCGCCATAGAGACGGCACTGGTTTGGATAGATCTTGCCAAGCACCACCCTCGCGCAATCACAACCCGGCGGCATTTGGCCTACTCTTTTGCGAGATTCGTCTGCGTAGGACTGGAACTGCTCGCGTGAATCATGTTGTGCAAACTTGTCGCGAAGCACGAACCCCGACTTCGGAATGACCCCAACGCCACGCCAGTTGGCGTCGCTTACTTTCATGACCTCATTGAGCTGGCGCCGCGCCTCAGCATTGCCTCCGGGTCGCACGACCTCGGGGTAACAATTGTCGAGGAAACGACGGTCGTCCTTGAGCTGACGCAGTACCGAGTACATTGCGGCCAACAAGGTGTCGGGCCGAAAGCCGGCAACTGCAGCAGGAATGTTGTGCTTGTCGACAACGAATTCCCACTCCTCAGGGCCCATGACGGTCGAGACATGCCCTGGTGCTATCAATGCGTCAAACCCCGGTGCTTCTGAGTCCAACAGCATGGCGACGGCCGGCCAGGTGAGTCTTCCCGACAGCAGAACCAGCAGGTTGTCGGGCACACCTTCGGCCAGCATTGCCGCGACGGGTGCGGTTGTCGTTTCGAAGCCCGCGGCAAAAAATACGACCTGCTTGTCCGGATTCTCTCTTGCTATTTTCACAACTTCACTCGGCGACGCGACAGGGCGAATGTCGCCGCCCGCGGCTTTGGCTTGCTCGAGCGAGCGTGGTTCGCGCTTCGGCACGTTAACCGGTACGCGAAGCATGTCGCCAAACGCGACAAGAATGATGTCTTCGTTTAGCGCGAGTTGAATGGCCTCGAATACGTCCTCTTCAGGACAGATACAGACCGGGCAACCGGGCCCCGGAACAAGTTCGATATTCTCGGGTATAGCAGAACGCAGGCC
>WTCH01000034.1 GCA_013138675.1 Woeseiaceae bacterium
TACGCACGGTCGCCATTGCCGCTCGAGGGCTGCCTGCATCATCATACGGGCGTAGGACGACTCAGCGGATCCCTCAAGCCCGTGCAATACAACGAGCAGCGGTGCACTGCGGGGAAGCGCATCGCCGGCACTAACCCAGTCAACGGCGGTTGAATCGCCATCCGGCAGATCCAGGATTTCACGGCGCAATGGTGCGCGCTCACGCCATGCCCAGGGAAGAGACGAGAATATCGTCTGCAGATGCCGGTGCTTCAGCCAGCCGACTGGTCTGAACGTGCTCCGCAGGATCCGTTTGTCAGTGTTTTCGTCGGTCATATCGCGGACAAAAAAATGGCCCCCCGCTTGCGCAGGGGGCCTGCCGTGGAGTGTAAACCCCTTCAGGCTTTGCAACAGGGGGCGGGGGAGCGTATCCCCGTTGCAGGCTCTACGCTATGGCATCTAAGGCCCTGATGTCAAGGGATTTTTAGGTCTCATCTTTAACCACTGGGACAACTTTTCTGCAATGTCATTACTGCTCTTCCGCTTGCACGGGCATCGGGATTTCAGTCAATTGCCTGAGGACCGCGATATCCCATGACTCCAAAGCCCATTGCCAGATATCGGTTATCCCACTCGCCTTGAGTTCCGGTGGTGGTCGCTGGTCAAGAAGCTCCAGCGCGAGGATCAGATTACCTTCCGGATGTTGCAGGTCGACACCACTGGCGCCATGACTCTTGCTCAGTTTCTGGCCCAGTTCGTTGACCGCGACCGGCAAATGGCAATAGTTCGGCGCCGCATAGCCAAGCAATTGCTGCAGCCAGACCTGCCTGGGTGTGGAGTCCATCAGGTCGATACCTCTAACGACGTCCGTGACCCCCTGAAGGTGGTCATCCACCACAACGGCCAGTTGGTAAGCGATCAGACCGTCACGACGCAGAATGACGAAATCGCCAGAATCTGACTGAAGTGACTGCTCCTGTGGGCCTTGCAGCTGGTCGTTGAACGCTATCGGAATATCGTCCGTGAGAATGCGCAAAGCGTATTCACTGGCGCTGGAACCGTCACGGCAGATGCCGGGATAGATAATCCCGAGTGTGCCACGGGGTGCGTCGGCCAGGTCCCGTCGCGAGCATCCGCAAGGATAGGCCTTCCCGGCATCAACAAGTTGCTGGATAGCGGCACCGTGTGCGGCTCGGCTCGCACTTTGGAAGGTGACCGCACCGTCCCATTCGAAACCGTAGAGTTCGAGTGCGGCGAGAATTTCGTCACTGGCGCCCGGTTGCTCGCGAGGTGGGTCAATGTCCTCGACACGGAGCAACCACTGACCGTCTTGCCGGCGGGCCTCAAGGAAGCTCGCGACAGCGGTCAGCAGTGATCCGAAGTGCAGGGGGCCGGTTGGTGACGGTGCAAACCGACCAATGTAGGGTGTGGAGCGCGTCGATTTAGCGGTAACGATCATCCCGATCTCGGAACTGCCGTTCCGCGAGTTCGCGCCGTTCTTGCGCTTCCAGGCAGAGCGTTGCAACCGGGCGCGCTTCAAGCCGTTTCAGCCCGATTTCCTCACCTGTTTCGTCACAAAAGCCGTAGCTGCCATCGTCGAGTCGCGCCAACGCTGATTCGATCTTGCGGAGCAACTTGCGTTCGCGGTCACGCGTGCGAAGCTCAAGACCGAATTCCGATTCCTGAGTGGCACGATCGTTCGGATCAGGGAAGTTCGCAGCTTCGTCCTGCATGTGATGCACAGTACGGTCTACCTCGAACATCAGTTCGCTCTTCCAGGCACTCAGTATGTTGTTGAAATGCCCGAGCTGGTCACCGCTCATGTACTCTTCACCGCGATTTGGCTTGTAAGGCTTGATGCCGTGAATTGGCCCTGACAGTACGTCACCGCGCGGTCGTGCCCGGCGTGCCGGAGCTTTGCGCACGACTTTCTTCGCCGTGGGCTTCTTCCCGGAGGTCGCCTTTTTCTGGCTAACCGCTTTCTTTTTCGACACGGCTTTTTTCTTGCCGGCCTTCTTCGCGACTATCTTCTTAGCAACTTTCTTCTTGGACACCTTCTTTTTGGCGACCTTCTTCTTGGTGACCTTTTTCTTGGAAGCTGCCTTTTTCGCCGGCTTTTTCTTGCTCATCTTTTTCTTGCTCATCTTTTTCTTGGTGACCTTCTTCTTCGCGACCTTCTTCTTCGCGACCTTTTTTTGGCTGACTTTTTTCCTGGCAACCTTCTTCTTGCTCACACGTTTCGACGCAACCTTCTTGCGAGAGGCTGTCGTTTTCTTCCGCGTCTTCCTTGCGGCCTTCTTTGCGGGCATCTGGTACTCCTGCCGGATCGAGAAAAGGGCGGGATTATACATTGATGGCGGCAGCATGGAAGCCTATTTTTTTCGGGAATATCGGGCGCTTCGGAATACCTCTGAAAGCCCCGTAGTACGTGGTCTTCGGAGTCATTGTCTTTTTCCCACGACAATCGTCTTATTGGTTAAATTCCATTACACTAGCCGGATTTGACGGGCTAATGGCGTCTGAGACCACATGCGACTAAGCAAAATCAAGCTCGCCGGCTTCAAATCGTTCGTCGACCCCACAACTATCACTTTCCCCAGCAGCCTTGTCGGCGTCGTAGGGCCGAATGGTTGTGGTAAGTCGAATGTCATCGATGCAGTGCGATGGGTTATGGGCGAAAGCTCAGCAAGCCGGCTGCGCGGCGATTCCATTACCGATGTCATTTTCAATGGCTCCAGCACGAGGAAACCGATCGGTGCAGCTTCGGTCGAGCTGCTGTTCGACAATACGGATACAACGCTGGAGGGGCAGTACGCCAAGTACGCCGAGATCTCCATTCGCCGCGAGGTCTCGCGGGACGGCATCTCGAACTACTACCTGAACAGCACACGGTGCCGCCGCAAGGACATCACTGGCGTTTTCCTGGGAACCGGGCTTGGGCCGCGCAGCTACTCGATTATCGAGCAGGGCATGATTTCTCGCCTTATTGAGGCAAAACCCGAAGAAATGCGCGTGTTTCTCGAGGAAGCCGCAGGCATATCCAAGTACAAGGAGCGACGTCGGGAAACCACGAATCGCATCAAACACACCAAAGAGAACCTCGATCGATTGTTGGATGTGCTGGACGAAGTCGAGAAGCAAATCAAGCATCTGGACCGCCAGGCGAAGACTGCCGAACGCTACGGTCGTTACAAGGACGATGAGCGTCGCACCGCGGCAGAATTGCTCGCCCTGCGGACGAAACACCTTGATGATCGTGCGGCTAATGCCGATCGGCACGTGGCTGAGCGCAAGAACAGCCTGGAGGCCGCGATAGCCGAACAGCGCAAACTCGAAGCATTAATCGAGGAGTCTCGCGTTCTGCAGAGCCACCGCAACGACGAGTTCAACGAAGTGCAGGGGCAGTATTACAAGGTTGGTTCGGAAATCGCCCGGCTCGAGCAGTCCATTGAGCATGCACATGAATTGCGTGAGCGGCAGAAAAATGACCTCGAGCAAGCCATCCAGGGCGCCAGAGAAATTCGGGATCACATTGACAAGGACCAGACCGAAATTGCCCAGCTTGAGTTGACGCTCAACGAGTTGGTTCCGGGGCTTGAGCAGGCCCGACAAAGCGAGAAGTCATCGGCTGACTCGCTACTCCAGGCGGAAGCGGCGCTGGCCGAATGGCAGCAGCAGTGGGACGACCACACCGCTCGGTTTAACGAGGCACAGCAACAACGAAACGTTGAGCAGTCTCGCTCTGAACAAATCGAGTCGAGGATCCAGAGTTTTAACGAACGCCGGCAAAAACTCGACGAGGCAAAGTCAGGTGCCAGTGCGGAAGAGCTGCAAGCCAATCTTGACGAGTTAAGCGTGCAGGAACAGCGTAAGCGCCAGGCACGTGACGAATTTGACCGCCACCTGGCAGATATTGCGGACAAGATTCGCAAATTGCGTGAACAAGACGGCAAGCTGACCCGGCTCGTTGACGAACGTCGTGCGACGTTGCAGGCGGCCGAAGGCAAATATGCGTCTCTCGAAGCTCTGCAGAAGGCAGCGCTTGGCGAAGGTGACGAAGGCATCCAGGATTGGCTGGAGAATGCCGGGCTCGATACGAATCGCAAGGTGGCGCAGGCTCTCGATGTTGCTGACGGCTGGGAAAAAGCCGTCGAGACGGTTCTTGGCGACTATTTGCAGGCGATTTGCGTAAGTGATATCACACCGGTCACCGAGAACATCGCCAAGCTGCGCAGTGGCCATCTCACGATACTCGAGGAGTTTGGCACCGAGCCTGAGTTATTCGATGTGTCCGACACGCTGGCCGCCAAAGTGAGCGGCGCGCCAAAAGCGATCCATCGGCTGCTCGCACAAGTTAAGGTCGCCGAGTCACTGAGTAGCGCTTTGTCGCTGCGCGAGTCGGTTGGTGACGACAGTTCCGTTATCACTGTCGATGGAATCTGGCTTGGCAAGCAATGGCTGCGCGTCTCGCGCGACAAGGACGCCAAGGCAGGCATCTTGGCGCGCGAACATGACATGCGCCGGCTCAAGGGTGAGACGAGGGAATTCAAGGCGCGATTCGAGAGTGCCCGGAAACTTCTGAACGACGGCCGCATTCGCCTCAATCAGCTCGAGGAGCGCAGAGAGGCAGTGCAGTCTGACGCGGCGTCATTGCTCAATGAGTACTCAGAGATAAAGGCAGCCCACGATGCGGCGCAGTACCGCATGGACCAGGCAAATGCCCGCCAGGCATCGATCGCAGAGGAAACGGGCGAGGTCGATAGCCAACAGATTTCCGCCGAAGAACAGCTTCGCGAGTCGCGAAGAAATTTCAACCAGGCTGTTGAGTCGCTGGAAAAGTTTGACGCTTTGCGCGTGACGCTTGAGACTCTCCGCAATGAACTCCGTGCAGAACTGCAACGTGTGCGTGAACAGGCCAATGAAGATCGCCAAACTGTTCAGAACATCACGATCCAGTTCGAAAGCCGCCGAACCAGCAAGGAATCCGCTGCACAAAACCTCGATCGCATGCGCTCGCAGCTACAGGTATTTGCAGGCCGCGAGGTAGAGATTCGTGATCAGCTGGAGCAGCGTCAGGCGCCGCTGGCCGACAACAAAAAATCTCTTGAAGAGCAATTGGCAAATCGCATCACGGTTGAAGAGCAACTGGCTTCGGCGCGCCGACTGGTAGAGGAAGTCGAGACAAATTTGCGGGACCTCGACCAAACGAGGATGCAAATCGATCAATCCGTTGAAGAGGCGCGCTCAGGAGTGAGTGAAGCCGAGATGGGCGCGCGCGAATTGCATGTCCGACGTGAAGGTTTTGCCGAACAGCTTGCGGCGACGGATTTCGAGTTTAAGTCGTTGATAGAAGAAATGGATGCCTCGGCGGATATTGAGTCGTGGGAAGAGAAGCTCGAGAAAGTTCGACGCCGGATTGACAGGCTTGGGCCAATTAACCTGGCCGCAATTGATGAATTCAAGGAGCAGTCCGAGCGCAAGGAGTACCTGGACTCGCAGCTTGAAGATTTGAATAGCGCACTCGCAACTCTCGAAGGCGCAATTCGCAAGATTGATCGCGAGACGCGCTCGCGGTTCCGTGAAACGTTTAACGACGTCAATGTCGGTTTCCAACAGCTGTTCCCGAAACTCTTTGGTGGCGGACATGCCTACATGGAGTTGACCGGTGAAGATCTGCTGTCTGCTGGCGTCACAGTGATGGCCCGCCCACCGGGCAAGCGAAACAGCAACATTCACTTGCTGTCGGGTGGTGAGAAGGCACTAACGGCGGTTGCCCTCGTGTTTGCGATATTTGAATTGAATCCGGCCCCGTTCTGCCTGCTTGACGAGGTTGATGCGCCGCTTGACGATGCCAACATTGCCCGGTTCTGCAATATCGTCCGGGAGATGTCAGAGAAGGTGCAGTTCGTGTTCATTACGCATAACAAAATCACAATGGAAATGGCCCGCCAACTGACCGGCGTGACGATGCATGAACCTGGCGTGTCGCGTCTCGTGTCCGTTGACCTTGACGAAGCGGTCGAAATGGCGGCGAGCTAGGTCATTAGCAAATGGACGGTCTACGCTGGCTGCTGTTGTTTTTTGGGGTACTGGTCATCACCGGCGTCTACCTCTACAGCCGTCGAGAGCGTAGCAAACCTGAGATAGATACTGAGCCTCTGGCGCGTGTTGCGCCCACGTTAGGCGAGGAAGCCGTCGACCAGGAGGTGCCTGTTCCCGATTTGGCGCCGAATGTTGAAGACGGTGCTGCCGAAAGCCCGGTGGCCGAAGTGCCGCAGAAGATCGTCACTTTGCGCCTGATCGCACGAGATGGCGGCGCGTTCAAAGGCGATGAGTTGATTCTGAGTATGCGAGGCATCGGTCTACGGCACGGCCAGTTCGGAATTTTTCATCAATATGATGGCAACGATGAAAGTCGCACGATTTATAGTGCGGCGAGTCTTGTAGAACCCGGTAGCTTCGATATCGCTAACATCAAGGAGCAGGAAATCCCGGGCATCAGCTTGTTTCTCGTTCTCCCCGGCCCGGTCGATGGCGTTGAAGCGTTCGACATGATGTTGGAGGCATCTCGTGCCCTGGCCCAGACTCTGAAGGCGGAACTACTCGACGAATCAGGAAGCACGCTGAGTATTCAGCGCGAGCGGTACATGCGTGAGGAGGTCATTCAATACCAGCACAGCCATCTCGTCACCTGACCTGGACGAGTGGCGATTGTCATGACCGCATCAAAAGCTGCAATAGACGAGGTCGAATCGCTGCAACAGCAGATTCGCCATCACAATTATCGATACCACGTTCTCGACGACCCGGAAGTTCCGGATGCCGAATACGATCGGCTCATGCGGCAGCTGCAGGCCATCGAGAGTAAATACCCTGAACTGATTACCGAAGACTCACCGACGCAGCGTGTCGGCGATACCCCCATTTCTGCATTTGGAACGGTGCAACACCAGGTTCCGATGCTGTCACTCGACAATGCGTTCGAACCCGACGAATTACGGGAATTTCACCGGCGAGTTACGGACAGGCTGGAACTCGAAGTAGGTGCTGATCAACTTCGCTACGCAGCAGAACCCAAACTGGACGGAGCCGCGGTAAGCCTCCTTTACGAAAACGGTCAGCTCGTACGTGGTGCCACTCGTGGTGATGGTACAAGCGGCGAAGACATTACTCACAATGTGCGAACCATTGATGCAATTCCGTTGCGGTTGATAGGGGAAGACTTCCCACCCACGCTGGAAGTTCGCGGTGAGGTTTTCATGCCGAAGGCTGGTTTTGAGGCCTACAACAAGAAAGCGGAGCAGGCGGGGGAGAAGACATTTGTGAATCCTCGCAACGCGGCAGCTGGGAGTTTACGTCAGCTCGATCCGAAGCTAACTGCGGAACGCCCGCTGGACATGTACGTTTACTCTGTCGGCCGAATCGACGGTGGCGAGTTACCTGAGACTCACAGCGAAGTGATCAGACGACTTCAAGGCTGGGGTCTTAAGACTTGCCCCGAAAGTGCTGTTGTCCAAGGTGTGGAAGGCTGTCTCGCTTATTACGAAGCATTGGGTACGAAGCGTGATTCACTTCCGTACGAAATCGATGGCGTCGTATACAAAGTCGATAACCTGCTTCAGCAACGCGAGCTCGGCTTTGTCTCTCGTGCGCCGCGCTGGGCCATTGCGCACAAATTTCCGGCGCAAGAAGAACTCACAACAGTGGAGGGCGTTGAGTTCCAGGTTGGCCGGACGGGCGCTGTTACACCCGTGGCCCGACTCAAGCCTGTGTTTGTAGGTGGTGTAACGGTGAGTAACGCGACACTGCACAACATCGATGAACTACACCGAAAGGACGTGCGTGTTGGTGACACGGTCACGATTCGACGTGCCGGGGATGTCATACCCGAAGTCGTCGGCGTTATTGAGAGTCGACGGCCGAAAGGGACAAGCGCCATTCAGTTGCCGAAGCAATGTCCCGTGTGCGGCTCCGCAGTAACTCGCGAAAGTGATGAGGCGGTGGCACGTTGCAGTGGAGGTTTGTATTGCTCCGCACAGAGCGCTGAAGCACTGAAGCATTTTGTGTCGCGCAAGGCGATGGACATCGAAGGGCTTGGTTCGAAAATCATTGAGCAACTTGTTGCAGCTGACAGCATCAAGACGCCCGCGGATATTTTTCAACTGAAGAAAGACGAACTTGCCGAGATGGAACGCATGGGCGAGAAGTCTGCAGAGAACCTTGTCAA
>WTCH01000332.1 GCA_013138675.1 Woeseiaceae bacterium
CGGCCGCACGACGAGTACCGCTACGGACACCGAATCTGGCTTGATATCGAAACCGGATTCCCGCTCCAGACCCGACTAGTGGCAAATAATGGCGAGGCGATAGAACAGGTCAAATTTGCGGACATCACGCTGGATCAGGAGATCCACGCCAGCGCACTGGCGCCATCGACGAGTATTGAGAATTTTCGCTGGTTCACGCAGCCGCAGCGCAAGATCAACCATACCGTTGACAGCCCGTGGAATAGTGCTGAATTGCCGTCCGGATTTCGGGTCATGTCGACGCACGGAGAAGACCTGCCTGGCAGAGATGTGCCAGTGATTCACATCCTCTACAGCGATGGTTTGGCGAATGTCTCGGTTTTTGTCGAACCAGCCAAAGACAAGAAGTTCGCGCGCCGGTCGAGCGTCGGGGCTTCAAACTCCTACAGCGTGGAGAATGCTGGATACCAGGTCACGGCCGTCGGAGAGGTGCCGGCTGCGACCGTCGAGAAGATCGCGACCTCTATGCAACCCAACTGAAAATGGCCTGAGAGGCCTTATTGATCCAGGCCTGTCAGGCCTCCTACAATCATCTGAATGGATAACCCCAAGGGCAGAGTCTTGTCACTCGTTGGCAGCACCGATGGTGCGCGCGCGATCATTGCCGTGGACAGCGCCCAGGCGTGCCCGCGTTGCGCGGCAGGGAAAGGCTGTGGTGCAGGCATTTTTTTGGCTGGCGATAGTGAACGCCAGGTGGAGGCCACTGTGCCTGAAGGTCTTAGTCCGGTGGTTGATGACATTGTCGAGATTTCGCTGGCCCCCGACAATCTGTTGCGGGCCGCCCTGATCGTCTACGGAATTCCTATGCTCGGTGCCCTTGCCGGCTCCATGATGGCGTATGCTGCCTCACTGGGTGATGCCGGCGCCGCTATGGCGGCACTGTTGGGCCTGGGCTTCGGGCTGGTCATTAGTCGCTGGCGGGTGCGACAGGCGAGTTGCCTGCGACGCTTCACACCAACAATCGAGAGACTTTGTTGAAAACAATTGACATATACAGTCGGCAGGGGTGCCACCTTTGCGAGGTAATAATCGAGGAGCTGCTGCCGCTCGTGCGTGGCCGTTTCGAGATCGTTGTCCACGATATTGACACTCGCGAGGACTGGAAAAAGGCGTATGACACGCAGATCCCGGTCATCGAATATGACGGCGAGCTCATCTGTCAGTATCATCTCGACCGCCAAGCGCTGACACGGATTCCGGGCTTTGTTGAACCGCATACGTAATTTCTCGATCATTGCACATATAGACCACGGCAAGTCCACGCTCGCCGACCGGTTTATTCAGCACTGTGGCGGGCTTGCGGATCGCGAGATGGCCGAACAGGTGCTTGATTCCATGGACCTGGAGCGCGAGCGAGGGATCACGATCAAAGCGCAGAGCGTGTCGCTGAATTACGAGGCCCAGGATGGTGAGGTCTACGAACTCAATTTCATCGATACGCCGGGGCACGTCGATTTCTCGTACGAAGTGTCGCGGTCACTGGCGGCATGCGAAGGTGCACTGCTCGTGGTCGATGTGGCACAGGGCGTCGAGGCGCAAAGTGTCGCGAACTGCACAACGGCTATCGACCAGGGACTCGAGGTTCTGCCTGTACTGAACAAGATCGATCTGCCGGCCGCCGAGCCGGACCGGGTCAAAGCTGAGATCGAAGACATTATCGGTGTGGACGCCCAGCATGCTGTCGAGGTTAGTGCCAAGACAGGGGCTGGCGTGCCGGAGCTTCTCGAGGCGATCGTGCGAGATATTCCGCCGCCCGAAGGAAACGATGACGCACCATTACAAGCGTTGATTATCGATTCATGGTTCGACAATTACGTTGGCGTCGTATCGCTTGTGCGGGTCGTTAACGGCAATCTGCCGAAGCGCAGCAAGATTACGATCATGTCGACCGGCGATACCTACAATGCCGACCGTGTCGGCTGTTACACGCCAAAGATGAGCGACCGCGACGCATTGCATACCGGGCAGGTGGGATTCGTGATCGCGGGTATCAAAGATATTTACGGTGCGCCGGTCGGGGACACGATCACGCTGGCGCGTAGCCCATGCGACAGCCCCTTGGCCGGTTTCAAGCAGGTGCAGCCACGTGTGTTTGCAGGGTTGTTTCCCATTCAATCAGAAGACTACGAGAACTTCCGCGAGGCGCTGCAAAAGCTGCGTCTCAATGATGCCTCAATGCATTTTGAGCCCGAAACATCAGCAGCACTTGGCTTTGGGTTTCGGTGTGGTTTCCTTGGCATGTTGCACATGGAGATTGTGCAGGAACGACTCGAGCGCGAGTACAATCTGGAACTGATAACCACAGCACCAACCGTTATTTTTGAGGTCGTCAATAATTCTGGCGAGCTTGTGTACGTTGATAATCCGTCGAAGCTGCCACCGGTTAACGAGATCAGTGAAATTCGTGAGCCGATCATTACGGCGAATATTCTCGTACCGGATAATCATGTCGGGTCCGTGATCAAACTGTGCATCGAGAAGCGGGGCGTGCAGAAGCAGATACGGTATCTCGGGAAGCAGGTTTCGCTTGAGTATGAAATACCACTTGCCGAAGTCGTTGTTGATTTTTTTGATCGCTTGAAATCGGTAAGCCGCGGCTATGCATCCTTTGACTATCACTTCGAGCGATTTGAACCGGCCAAGCTGGTTCGACTGGATGTCTTGATCAATAGAGACCGGGTAGATGCACTTTCGATTATCGTTCACAGGGACAATGCTCAGACACGCGGACGTGACCTTGTCGAACGAATGCGGGAACTTATTCCACGGCAGATGTTCGATGTAGCAATACAGGCGGCAGTTGGTAGCCAGGTAATTTCCCGAAGTACTGTCAAGGCATTGCGCAAGAATGTGACCGCGAAATGCTATGGTGGCGACGTGTCGCGCAAGCGCAAACTCCTTGAGAAACAAAAGGCCGGCAAGCGCCGTATGAAACAGGTAGGATCCGTTGAGATTCCGCAGGAGGCGTTCCTGGCTGTCCTGCGAGCAGAGAAGTGAGAGTACGAATTTGAGTATAAATCTGGCATTGATATTGACGGCTCTGACGGTGCTTACCGGCATCGTCGTTGCTCTGGACAAGTTCGTCTGGGGCCGTGGCGAGGAAGCGAGTGGCAGACCTGCCGGGATGAATATACTCGTTGAGTACTCACGATCTTTTTTCCCCGTACTGCTATTCGTTCTTGTGATCAGGTCGTTTATTTTCGAGCCCTTCCGGATTCCGTCCGGGTCGATGATGCCGACCTTATTGCAGGGCGATTTCATCTTCGTCAAAAAGTACTCGTATGGTCTTCGTCTGCCGGTGATGGAAACCAAGATTCTTGAGACAGGCTCGCCGGAGCGCGGCGACGTGGTGGTTTTTCGCTTGCCGTCGGATCCGAGCATCAATTACATCAAGCGCGTTGTAGGCCTCCCAGGTGACCAGGTGGTCTACGAGCGTCACCGACTGTTGATCAATGGCGAGGAGATCGCTCTCGAGCAGCATCCTGACGCGACGTCCCAGGACCCGAGGTTTGTTGAGCAACTCGGTGATCGCGAGCACGAGATTTTGATCACAAATGCGGCTTACATGGTACGAGACGGGGTCTATACGGTTCCTGACGGCCAATTTTTCATGATGGGTGACAACCGTGACAACAGCCGTGACAGCCGCTTTATCAGCTCGATCCCGGAGACCCACCTCGTTGGTGAGGCGGTGCGGATCTGGATGCACATGGACGGTGCCTCATGGCCACGCTGGGAGCGGATTGGCAACAAGATTCAATAATGTGGTGCAAGTCACTGAATCTAACATCAAAATCGCGTTAAATTTGGTGTGATTTTGGTGACAAATGGCGCCCCATGAGGAATGAGTGAATTATGGTCCGCAGTAGAGAAGCACGATTTGGAATGGCCAGGCGCCAGGTGGGCGCTACGTTGCTTGGGTACATCATCCTGGTGATGTTCGCCGGTGTGTTCGTCTTTGCGACGCTTCGTCTGGCGCCGGTGTATCTGAACTACTTTAAGGTTAATGGCGTCGTTGATGGCGTTTTCGAAGAATTCGACAGGCAAGCTCCTACGCGTGCCGCGCTTCGCAGTTCGATCTCGCGTCGTTTCGACGTCGAGAGCGTGTCGATCATCACTTTCCGCGATGTATCGGTCACCCAGGTCGATGGCGGGTTCGAAGTTGCTGCTGTTTATGACCACCCGGCGCCATTCATTGGTAACATCTCGTTCTTAGTGCACTTTGACAAATCGCGCGTTGTGCGTCGCTAGGGCAAATCCCGGCCGTGGCGCGCTCGTGTCACATAATAGCGAATGAGCGATGGTGGTTAATAAAGCCGCGACCTGGCTGAAGAAAGCCCTTGATTACGAATTTACGGATGCGCAGCTCCTTGAGCTTGCGTTGACCCACCGTAGTGCGCCGGGCGACAACAACGAGCGTCTCGAGTTTCTGGGCGACGCCGTCCTCGACTTCGTGATATCGGAGGTCGTGTTCAAAACACATCCGCTTGCACCCGAAGGAGATCTGAGTCGCCTCCGGGCGTCGCTGGTCAATGATGCAACCCTTGCCGAGATTGCTGCGCAACTCGGTATTGGCGAGCATCTCCACCTCGGTGGTGGTGAGCGCAAGACTGGCGGACACCGGCGGGACTCAATACTGGCGGATGCACTTGAGGCAATCTTCGGCGCTGTTTATCTGGACGCGGGATTCGATGCAGCTCGCCATGTTGTTGAGAAAACCTTCGGCCAGCGCTTGCACGAATTTCCGGACGCCGCAGAATTGCGCGATCCCAAAACACGACTGCAGGAATGGATGCAGGCGCGACAGATGGGCTTACCGGAATATGAATTATCGAACGTGACGGGCAAGGCGCACAGACAGACTTTTGAAGTCAGCTGCAGTGTTAATAAAACGGTTACCAATGGTCATGGCACGACGCGCAGGAATGCCGAGCAAAGTGCCGCTGAGGACATGCTCGTACAACTCAAATCAGGTGAATACAAATGAGTGACATGCGCTGCGGATTCGTTGCAGTTGTTGGCCGTCCCAATGTGGGCAAGTCAACGCTAATCAACGCCCTGATGGGGACGAAGGTGAGCATTGTCACCGCGAAGCCGCAGACAACCCGGCACCGTATTCTCGCAGTACATACGACGGCTGACACGCAGATTATTTTCGTCGACACGCCCGGGCTGCATCGCAAGGCCGGTAAAGCAATGAATCGCATGATGAACCGCACGGCTGCCAGCGCGCTTGCTGATGCGGACCTCGTGTTGTTTATGAGCGAGGCGGGACGTTGGACGGAGGAGGATGGCGATGTGTTGCAACGACTTCAGTCGGCATCCGGGCCTGTCATCGCCGTTCTCAACAAAGTCGACCTGGTCAAGCCGAAGGAGAAGTTGCTCGAAATCATCAGCGAGACGGCGGGCCGACACGAGTTTGCCGACATCATCCCGGTATCCGCGAAAAAGAACGACAACCTGGCGACCCTGCTGTCCCTGATCCCGGGCTACCTGCCGGAATCGCCGCGGTTATTTCCAGAAGACATGCAAACCGATCGCAGTGTCGAGTTCCATGCCGCTGAGACCATCCGGGAAAAACTGACATTGTCGCTGCACCAGGAAATACCGTATGGCCTGACGGTACAGATTGAACGTTACGAAACAGAAGAGAACAGAACGACGATTAACGCCATCATCTGGGTGGAGCGAGACAGCCAGAAGGGCATCGTGGTGGGCAAAGGGGGTGGCGTGCTCAAGCGGGTCGGCAGGGAGGCGCGCCTCGAGCTAAAAAAACAACTGCAACGACCGGTGCACCTGGAGTTGTGGGTTAAGGTCAAGGACAACTGGGCAGACAGCGAGAAGGATCTGCTAAGTCTCGGTTACGAGTCCACGTAGCAGGGTCGCGCGGGATTCATGTCATCACAACGGCGAATTCAGCAACAGGCCGCATTCATCTTGCATCACCGGCCGTTTCGGGATTCGAGCCAGATTCTGGACGTGCTGAGTCGCGATCACGGCAAGCTTGCGGTCGTCGCGAGAGGCAGCCGCGGGGCGCGGTCTCGTCTCAAAGGCGTATTGCGTCCGTTTATGCCTTTGTCGATGTCATGGGTCATCAAGTCGGATCTTGGCACGCTGACAGGCGCCGAAGTACGCGGAGCGCCGCTGAGCCTTTCCGGAGACGCACTGCTGTCGGGCTACTACGTCAACGAACTCATCCTGCATCTTCTGCATCGCCACGATCCGCAACCCGACATATTTGAGGCCTATGGTCAGACCATTCATGCGCTCGCAGGAGCGGGAACGGATGTAGCGCCCGTGCTGCGTCAGTTCGAAATGGAATTGTTGCGGTTCTCAGGTTACGCCCTGAATCTCAATCATGAATCCGGGACGACGCAGTCACTCGATCCCGGGCAGCACTACGAGTACCGCATGGAACAGGGCGCTGTCCCCGTCAGTCGTGACGATGGCCCCCTGGTATTCAGCGGTGCGATGCTGACGGCGATAGCCGGGCAACAATTCAGTGAGCCCGGTGTCCTGCGTGCGGCGACGAGGCTCATGCGCGAGGTCATCTCGTTTCACCTCGGTGGCAAAGAGCTCAAAAGCCGCAAGGTGCTACTCGAGATGCATCGGCGTTAGAATACCCGCATGAAATCCAACCCACTTCATCTTGGCGTCAATATCGATCACGTGGCGACGCTGCGACAGGCTCGCGGTACACCGTATCCTCGTCCTTTCGAGGCCGCCGTCATGGCGGAGCAGGCGGGCGCCGACAGTATTACGGTCCACCTTCGTGAGGACCGCCGTCACATACAGGATCATGACCTTGTGCAGATTCTAGAGACCATGCGGACACACATGAATCTCGAAATGGCGGTGACCGACGAGATGATCGGCATTGCCGAAAAGCTCAAGCCCACTGACGTGTGCCTGGTGCCCGAAAGCCGCGAGGAGCTCACTACCGAAGGTGGCCTCGATGTACTGAGCCAGGCCGAGAAAGTGAAGAATGCCTGCGAGCGCCTGGCAGCCTCCGATATTCGCGTGTCCCTGTTTGTCGATCCGGACCCGGCGCAACTGGATGCCGCGGTCGCAGCCGGTGCGCCTGTTGTTGAACTGCACACCGGTAGCTATGCCGATGCTGTGGGCGATGCGCAACGAGAAGAGCTCGATCGGGTGGCTGCGGCTGCGAAACATGCAGCGGGTATTGGTTTGGTCGTCAATGCTGGACACGGCCTGCATTACGGCAACGTGATGGAGATTGCCTGCATTCCGGAAATCGTCGAGCTTAATATCGGACATGCCATTGTGGCGCGTGCGGTATTTGACGGACTGACGGTCGCAGTTCGGGAGATGAAAAACCTGATGATCCACGCTCGGGCCGGCGACTAGTCGATGCATTGCTTTTCGTTTGATATCGAGACCATTCCTGACGTTGAGTTTGGGCGCCGCATGTGGAATCTCGACGGCGTTGCCGATGAAGACGTCGCGACGGCCATGTTGTTCAAGCAACTCCAGAAGAGCGGCAGGGAGTTCCTGCCCTTGCACCAGCATCGCGTTGTGGCCATTTCCGTCGCGCTGCGTACCGGCGACAGTTTTCGCGTGTGGAGCCTGGGTGACGAGGATTCAGATGAGGCCGAGCTCGTGCGACGCTTCTTCGACGGTATCGATCGCTACACACCCGATCTCGTTTCCTGGAATGGCGGCGGTTTCGATCTGCCGGTTCTTCACTATCGTGCACTTCGGCACGGCATCCAGGCGCCACGCTACTGGGAAAACGGCGAATCCGATCGCGATTTCAAATGGAATAATTACCTGAGTCGTTTTCATGCGCGTCACACTGACCTGATGGACGTGCTGGCCGCATATCAGCCCCGTGCCAGCGCGAGTCTCGACCAGATTGCCGTAATGCTCGGGTTTCCGGGCAAGCTCGGCATGAGCGGCGCCAAGGTGTGGGATAAGTTCCTCGAAGGCGGCATTCAAGAGATACGTGACTACTGCGAAACGGATGTATTGAACACATGGCTCGTGTATCTGCGCTACGAGTTGATGCGCGGCAATCTTGATGAGAGCGGTCTCGCTCGCGAATTCGAGCTCGTAAGATCGACGCTCACGTCGCTGGATCAGCCACACCTGAACGAATTTCTCGAAGCCTGGGCCGACTAGTGGCCCGCCGTCAGCGCCGCCACGAGCCGGAAACGGCCAGGATCGAGTCTGCGTCGCATGATGGGCGCGGTATTGCGGCTATCGATGGCAAAAAGGTCTTCGTCGCCGGCGCCTTGCCTGGCGAGGAGGTACGTTTCCAGCGTCGTAAATCACGACGGAATTTTGACGAAGCCGAACTGCTCGAAGTACTCGAAGCGTCGCCCGAACGCGTCGAGGCGCGCTGCGAAGCCTACGGGCGTTGTGGTGGCTGTTCGTTACAGCACGTCAGCGAAGCGCAGCAACGCCAGATCAAGGAGCAGGCGCTAAGGGATAATCTCGAGCGTATTGGTCGTGTGACACCTGCGACCTGGTTCGAGCCGATGACCGGGCCCGGATGGAACTACCGTCGTCGCGCCCGACTTGGCGCAAAGGATGTGCACGCGAAAGGCAGGGTACTGGTTGGGTTTCGCGAGCGGCATGCGCCGTTTATCACTGACATGCATCGCTGCGAGGTACTCGCGCAACCGGTTGACGGCCTGATTGATGCGCTGAGCGAGCTGATCGCTGCATTGTCGATCAGCGCGCGCCTGCCGCAGATTGAGATTGCCGTTGCCGACAATGCTACGGCGATGGTATTTCGAGTGCTCGACGCACCGACAGCAGACGATGAGGCGCTCCTGCGCGCATTCGGCAAAGATCACGATATTCGAATCTACCTGCAGCCTGGAGGCCTCGATACCATCATCTTGCTGGAACCCGATACCATTTCCGATCCCCTGTATTACGACCTGCCGGAATTCGACGTTCGAATCGCGTTCGATGCGGTTGGTTTCGTTCAGGTCAACAGTGAGATCAACCAACGTATGGTGCACCAGGCCGTGGAGCTGCTTGATCCGGGCTCCGAGGATCGCGTGTTGGACCTCTATTGTGGTATCGGCAATTTCTCACTGCCGCTTGCAAGGCGCGCAGGAAAAGTACTTGGCGTGGAGGGCGATGCGATGCTTGTCAAAGCAGCCGCAGCCAATGCGGAGTTGAACGGTATCAGTAACGCCAAGTTCAGGCAGGCCGACCTGAGTGCCATCGATGGCTCTGAGGCCTGGTTGCGCGAGGGCTGCGATCTGTTACTGCTTGACCCTGCTCGCAGCGGCGCGCAGGAAATTGTCGAGCACATCGACAGGATAGGCCCCAGGCGGATCGTGTATGTGTCCTGCCATCCGGGGACGCTGGCGCGCGACGCAGGTACGCTGGTCAACGAAAAGGGTTACACGTGCGATTCGGCGGGTATTATTGACATGTTCCCGCATACGGCACATGTGGAGTCTATTGCGGTGTTTAATAAGTAATTTCAATAATTTATCGCGTTTTTGTAGAATCAGTATATGTCTCTCGGACCGGTGATGCTCGATGTGGAAGGGGTTGCGCTAACGCCAGCCGATCGCGATCTGTTGCGCGAACCTGCCGTCGGTGGCGTCATCCTCTTTACCCGGAATTACGAATCACCAGACCAGGTTGCGGATCTGGTCAGCGAGATTCGGGCACTTCGTAGTCCACCGCTACTCATCGCTGTCGATTATGAAGGCGGGCGCGTGCAGCGCTTTCGCGAAGGATTCAGCCCGATTCCCGCCATGCGTCATTTCGGCATCGAATACGACATCGATCCGGAATCGGCAACAGTTCTTGCGCGCCAGGCAGGCTGGTTGATCGCCTCCGAACTGCGCGCAGCCGGCATCGATCTCTGCTTCGCGCCCTGCGTAGATCTCGACTGGGGCGTTAGCGAGGTCATCGGCGATCGCGCGTTTCATCGCAATCCCGATGCGGTCGGCGAGCTGGCTGCAGCATTCGCGCGTGGGCTGCGCAGCGCCGGGATGGCCGCGGTTGCCAAGCATTTTCCCGGTCATGGGGCTGTCGTAGCTGATTCGCACCTGGCTTTGCCGGTCGATCGGCGGGACTACGGCGATGTCCTCGATGACATGCGTCCGTATGACAAGCTGATCCGCAACGGGCAGGTCGCGGGTGTCATGCTCGCGCATGTTGTCTATCGGGAAATGGATGATCTGCCGGCGGGATTTTCGAACTACTGGATTGAGCGCGAGCTCCGTACACGGCTCGGTTTCGGCGGCGCTATATTTTGTGACGACCTGAGCATGAAGGCTACGGATGCGTATGGCTCGATGCGACGGCGCTCGCGGCGCGCCCTCGACGCGGGCTGTGACATGATCCTCGTCTGCAATGACCGGCGTCGTGCCGAGCAGGCAGTAGAGTCACTCAGCGATTTCTCGAATCCCTTGTCGCTGGTCAGGCTTGCGCGACTGCATGGCACGGGGCACAGTCTTCGCGAATCCTTACGGGCGAGCGAACTCTGGCGGCAGGCAAACTCTTCACTGTCGCGCTGGACCGAGCGCCCGGAACTCGAGCTGGACGCATGAGCGAACAAATCGCCATCATTATTGGCAGCGGTTTTGAGTCTTTTGCGGCGAGCGGCGAAGTTCGCCACATTGACACCCGATTCGGAGCGCCTTCCGCCCCGGTCCGGCCGGTCGATTTCGAGGGCAGCAATGTACTGGTCCTGCCGCGCCATGGCGAGGATCACTCGCTGCCGCCGCACGTCATTAACTATCGCGCAAATCTCGCCGCCCTGCAGGAACTCGGCACGGACACGGTGATTGCGCTGAATACTGTTGGGGTTGTATCGGATGTGCGCGAGCCCGGACAGGTCGCGGTGCCGGATCAGATCATTGACTATACCTGGGGTCGCGCGCACACAATCTATAACGAGCCCGGATCCGGATTCGACCATATCGAATTTACCCGGCCATTCTCACACGCACTGCGTACAGCGCTTCTTGCGGCGGCCGAAGCGGCCGGTGTCGATTGCCTCGATGGCGGTGTCTATGCGGCGACCCAGGGTCCGCGACTGGAATCAGCGGCTGAGGTTGATCGCCTGGAACGAGATGGCGCCGACTATGTCGGCATGACCGCAATGCCCGAAGCCAGCCTCGCGATGGAACTCGGTATGGATTATGCGTGCCTGTCACTGATCGTCAACAAGGCCGCTGGTCGTGGGGAAAAGCCAATACACGATGACGTTGAATCCAGTACCCTGTCGGCCAGATTGCAGGCAATGCAGGTACTC
>WTCH01000224.1 GCA_013138675.1 Woeseiaceae bacterium
TTGGGGCCGACGTCGCCTTCGTCGCGCGCTTTGTGGTCCTGCGACGTTGCCATCGGCACGATATTCGTGCCGTCGGTGATGACGATGAAGCTTGCTTCCTCGCCCGCAAGGAATTCCTCGACGACGATGCGGGCGCCTGCATCTCCAAATTTGTTGCCGGACAGCATGTCGGTGGCCGCTTGCTCGGCCTCTTCGAGGGTCATCGCAACGATCACGCCTTTGCCGGCAGCCAGGCCGTCGGCCTTTACGACGATCGGCGCACCCTGCTTGCGGATGTAGGCGAGCGCAGCGGCGAGTTCGGAGAAATTCTGGTACGCCGCGGTCGGAATGTCATGCCGTGCCAGGAAGTCCTTGCTGAATGCCTTGGAACCTTCGAGTTGGGCTGCAGCGGCCGATGGGCCGAAGCAGGGCAGGCCGAGTTCAGTGAAGCGATCAACGATGCCGGCGACGAGCGGTGCTTCAGGGCCAACGATCGTCAGGCCGATGTTTTCTGACTGAGCGACGCCTGCCAGCGCCGCGATGTCGTCGGAGGATGCGTCGACATTGCGGACTTTTGCTTCGAGCGCGGTGCCTGCATTGCCTGGCGCCACGAGCACTTCGTCGACATCAGCAGACTGCGCGCACTTCCAGGCGAGTGCGTGTTCGCGACCGCCCGAGCCAATCACAAGTACCTTCATACGTGCGCCCTGTAGGAGATCGCCCCGGCGGGCGATACATCAATGCCGGAAGTGTCGCATGCCCGTAAACACCATGGCCAGACCATGTTCATTGGCAGCCTGTATGACTTCGTCGTCGCGCATCGAACCGCCGGGCTGGATGATCGCAGCGATGCCGGTTTCTGCGGCAGCGTCGATGCCGTCGCGAAACGGGAAGAAGGCGTCAGAAGCCATGACCGAGCCCTTGACCTCAAGTTCCTCGTCCGCAGCCTTGATTGCGGCGATTTTGGTGCTGTACACACGGCTCATCTGGCCCGCGCCAACACCGATCGTCATGTTGTCCTTGCAGAAGATAATTGCATTGGACTTCACGTACTTGACCACGGTCCAGGCAAACAGCATGTCTTCGATTTGTTCAGGTGTTGGTGCCTTGTCGGTGACGACCTTCAGGTCATCGGCTGTGATCCGCCCCATGTCGCTGCCCTGTACGAGCAATCCGCCGGAGACTTTCTTGAAGTCAAATCCGCCGGATGACTCCGCCCAGTCGCCCGTGCGCAAGACCCGGACGTTCTTTTTCTCCTTGAGTATCTCTGCTGCATCGTCACCGATCTCAGGGGCGACAATGACTTCAACGAACTGACGATCAATAATCGATTTTGCGGTGCCCGCATCAAGCGGCCGGTTGAAGGCAATGATGCCTCCGAACGCCGATGTCGGATCGGTCTTGAATGCCTTCTCATAGGCCTCAAGGATGCCACCCGCTACCGCAACTCCACATGGGTTGGCGTGTTTGACGATGACGCAGGCCGGAGCGGCGAACTGTTTGACACATTCGAGCGCCGCGTCGCTGTCCGCGATGTTGTTGTATGACAAAGCCTTGCCCTGCAACTGTTCTGCTGTCGCCAGTGATCCCTTCGGTGCCTGCTGGTCGATGTAGAAGGCCGCTTCCTGATGCGGATTCTCGCCGTAGCGCATGCGCTCCACGAGACTGCCGGAGTACAGAATACGGTCACCAAGTGGATTTTGATCAAGTGAACTCGACAGGTACTTCGTGATGGCCGTGTCATAACTCGCTGTATGTGCATACGCTTTTGCGGCAAGCGTACGGCGTGCATCGAGCGACAGCAGATCGTTCTTCAGCGATTCAAGTACGTCATCGTAGTCATCGGGGTCAACGACCACAGCCACGCCGTCGTGATTCTTTGACGCAGCACGAATCATCGCCGGGCCGCCGATGTCGATGTTCTCAATGGCATCGTCGATTGTCGCGTCCGCACGGGCGATGGTCTGCTCGAACGGGTAGAGGTTTACGGCGAGCAGGTCGATGGGCTCGATACCGTGCTCTTCCATGACAGCTTCGTCGGTTCCACGTCGGCCGAGCAGCCCGCCATGGATTGTCGGGTGCAGAGTCTTCACGCGCCCATCCATGATCTCGGGGAAGCCGGTTTTTTCGGAAACCTCGACAACGTGGATACCGGCGTCGCGTAGTGAGCGGCAGGTACCGCCGGTCGAGAGGATTTCTATACCGAGTTTGCTAAGGCCTTCTGCAAAAGGAATCAGGCCACGCTTGTCGGATACGCTGATCAGCGCACGTCGCACGGTTAACATTAATGCACCTGGAGTAAGTTACTGAATTAAAAAAGAATTAGTGAATCAGAGAGTAGGATCTGAGTTTCTTCCGCAGCGTGCCGCGGTTGATGCCGAGTATGCCGGCCGCCTGGCTTTGATTGCCGTGTGTAAAGTCCATGACAGCCTTGAATAACGGTCGCTCCACCTCGCCCATGACGAGATCGTAGAGATCGCCCGGACGGTCGCCGTTGAGGCTGTCGAAATACTGGCTAAGTGCTTCTTCGGTATGCTTGTGGAGTGGTTTGCTCTTTCTTGAGGCTTTGAGTATCGGGTTGATCTTGTTCTTATTATGGGCCACGTTGGTCAATCCTGTTGCGACTACGCTGCGATGGAAATACCCCCTCCCTCTCGATCGAAGTACTTCCGCGTAAGTTCGATTTGTTCTTCCGCACTTCTGACTCGCACCACCTCGTAGCGAAATTCGTCAGCGTTGACGAGCCTCTGGCAATACCAGGTAAGGTGCTTGCGTGCCACCCGAATACCTGTCGATTCTCCGTAGAATCGGTGCATGTCTTCGAGGTGGCCGAGCATAATATCACGCAATTGATTTTTTGCTAGCGGGATAAGTACGGACCTGTTTTGCAAGCCGTTCATAAGTTCTTGAAATATCCATGGTCGGCCCTGCGCACCGCGACCTATCATCAAGCCATCTGCATTAGTTAGGCGCAGAACCTCAAGCGACTTCTCAATAGAAGTGATGTCGCCATTGGCGATGACGGGAATCGATATCATTTCTTTGATGCGCGCAATCGTGTCGTACTCCGCCTGACCGCGATAACGGCAGGCACGCGTGCGGCCGTGAATGGCGAGCGCCTGGACGCCACACTGTTCGGCTATCCGGGCGATCTCCACACCATTCTTGTTCTCTGGATCCCATCCGGTGCGAATCTTGAGTGTGACTGGCACGTCGACGGCTGTGACGACCGTTGCCAGGATGTCTTCGACCAGCTTTTCGTCCCGCAGCAGGGCCGAGCCGGCCAGTCTTTTGCAGACTTTCTTAGCCGGGCAACCCATGTTGATGTCGATAATCTGGGCGCCGCGCTCGACACAGGCTCGTGCGGCCGTGGCAAGTTGGTCTGGCTCCGATCCAGCTATCTGAACGGCGACAGGTTCTGCATCCAGGTCGAGATCGAGCCGATGACGGGACTTTGCTGTTTGCCAGAGGCTTGTATCGGCCGTCGTCATCTCAGAAGTTGTCATGCCGGCACCGAATCTGCGGCACAATTTTCGAAAAGGTGTGTCTGTAACACCCGCCATCGGCGCGAGCACGAATGGGCTGGGAAGTTTGTAGGGTCCGATCTGCATAAAGGAATCTGCCCGAGTCTGTCGGGCCTAAAGGCCCTCCTACAGTAGGAGCGGCTTTAGCCGCGAATCACTTGAAGTCTTCTGTCTTGCAGCGCAGCTGGCCGCTCGCCATGCGGTAGCACATCATCAGTTTGAAGCCCGTCGCGTCGGCTACCGGTGCGTCAATCGTGATCATCGCATCGACGGTGTCGCCCGGGGGTACCAGCCTTCTCGGATCGGCGTTCTCGGGCAAGTACTCGCCCGGTTCGAGCACCGTGCTGCCAATGATGTCTTCGAAACGGTCGGTCAGAGCGAGATGCACGATCGGGTAGGGCAACGCCTCGTTCGAGTTGTTCCCGATACGTGAATAGATCGTCAGCATTTCCCCAGTCTCATCCGCATCGCCTTTTGTTGCTTCAAAGCGCCAACCGGCTATATCCCAGGTTGGGGTCAGCGGTTTTCCGACCATGCGATAGATTGGACCTACAGCCGAACTGAAGGCCGGCACGGTGGCCAGCGCCTCGCGTGACTGGTGTATGACCTGTACGACCAGCAACAGGACCAGGGCCACGATTCCCGCGTAGATTCCGGCACTGGCCGATCCGCTTGTCATCTCACGACGGCGTGCGTAGTCATCCTTGGCTTTGTTGAGTGGTATCGAGAGACCCGGTTGTTTATTCGTGTCCGAGCTTGCTGTGTTATCGGCGGCCAGGCGTTCCTTGTCCAGATCGGCGCGAACGAACTCGCCCTCCATGATAATGGTCTCGAACCCGACGGGAGGCTCGCTCTTCTTGTCCTTTTTCTTTTTCTTGGGCTGCTTTTCGTTTTCTCCGACCTCGTCGTCAATTTTCTTGTCTGGCTGCAGCTGAACAATCGTCGATGTGAATCCGTCGTCGTCTTCGACCGCAATATTCAAGAGCTCCTGATCGATCATCATGTTGATCGTCTTTTCTTCTTCGGTCATGTCAGGAACAGTGTGCTCGTCGCCTGACACGTCAACTTCGACGTCGTCTTCGGGCTCGTCATCCAGCGACATCGAAAGCGTCTCGATCATCTCCTCGACTTCGTCGTCAAAGCCCATGGCGATGTCCTCGACATCATCCTCGGCTTCTTCTTCATCTTCGGGTTGCAGGTCTATTTCGAGTTCATCTTCTTCTGCGAGTTCGACATCCTCTTCAATGTCCTCATCGGGCTCCTCTTCATCTTCATCCTCAAGAGATTCTTCGAGGTCTTCGTCGAGTGCTTCTTCGGAGGCCGTTTCCTCGATCACCTGGATAGCAGCCTCAGCTTCGAACGCGGCGGCTATCAGGTCTTCTTCAATCGACGTCTCAGATTCTTCGTCGACGTCGTCATCCGGCTGCTCGTCAGCGGCTTCGTCCTCATCTTCGGCGACCTCATCTTCCGCGGTTTCATGTATGCCGCTCAGATCAATACCCATTGCCTCGGCCTGGATCGCAAATTGCGTGTCCATGTCGAGCGGGTCATCAGGCATTTCTTCCTCGTCGGACGGGGCCTCGGTAAGATCGATCAGGTCGTCGTCGGACTCTTCGTCGCCAACGTCCTCAGCTATTTCGAGGATTTCCTCCTTGACCTTGGCAGCAGGCTCAGCAAAGTCGCCCAGCAGGTCTTCCCACTCATCGGGCTCGCTCAGATCAAGGTCAAACTGTGGTGGCTCGGGTTCCGGCTCCAGCTCGGGAGGCGGTGCTTCGACAAGCCGTGCCGGCGATGGTGCAACGACGAACTCGTCGAAGTCGTCAGGGAGCACCGTGTCATCGTCGAAGCGCATCTCGTCAATGATGTGCGTTGGTTCGTCCCGCGCACGCTCAAATGCCTCCTCGTCAACGTCCTCGTCTTCGTCTTGGTCAAGTACTCGCCATTCGACGCCAGTGTCCTCGATGCGAATGTCTTCGCCGGAGAGCTGGTCCAAGGTCTTCAATAGTGCTGCGCTTTGTTCGGCGGAGATTGTTTGCGGTGGTGTGTCGGCCTCGAGCTCCCCGGCGGCCTTGGATTTCAGTTCAGGCACGTCGGAATCGGGAGCCTTTTCGTTTCGGGCCGGCGCGGTGGGTTTTTGTTCGGACAGGTGTTCGAGCGCGTTAAACGCAATGCCACAGCCGCCGCAACGGACTTTTCCGGCCGCCATTTTTAGCACTTCCGCGGTAACGCGAAATGCAACGCCGCATTCAGGGCACTGGGTATACATCGCTCAGCCCTCGGTCCTTCGACCGGTTAATCGTGCCCAGATCTGTCCGCCCTGTTCGCGTTTGACGGGTTCGTCAAAGTCAATCCAGGGTGCGTAGGCCGTGAGCACCGCTCCAACCTGCTCGGAGAGTATGCCGGATAATCCGAGTAAACAACCGCTTTTGACCCTTCCGGTAATACCCTCGGCGAGCTCGATCAGGGGTCCTGCGAGGATGTTCGCGACGACGACATCAAAATCACCGTTGACGTCATCGGCGTTCAGCACGGCCGCCAATCTGTCCCGCACGTCATTGTGGGTCGCGTTGTCATTCGTTGCCTGGATGGCCTGCCGGTCGATGTCTGTCGCGACGGCCTGGCTGCAGCCGAGCTTCAGGGCCGTAATAGCGAGTACGCCGGACCCGCACCCGTAGTCGAGCATCGACTTGCCGTCGAGTGACAGACTGTCGAGCCATTCCAGGCATAGCGCCGTCGTTGCATGAGTTCCGGTGCCAAACGCGAGGCCGGGATCGAGTCGGACAACGACGGCATGCTCGTCATTGACGACGGAATCGCCCGGGCAAATCCAGACACGCTCACCAAACCGCATCGGGCCGAAATCCTGCAGCCACTCGCGCTCCCAGGCGCGGTTCTCGAGTTCGGTGATTTCGTGTGCGGGCAGTGCGTCGATCTCGAAAGCCACCCTGAGGTCAACCTGCAATTTTGCAAGGTCAGCATCAGGCGTGAAAAGGCCGCAGATGCGTGTCTCGCTCCACATTGGTGTTTCGCCCGGTGCGGGCTCAAGCACCGGCTTATCGCCGGCGTCGGTGTATGTAATCGACTGGGCGCCGTGCCGCGTGAAGATTTCTTCGACCCGGTCCGAATTGAGCGTTTCGAGATCCATGACAAATTGTCGCCAATCCATCGCTAGTTCGGTGTGCTCCTGATCACACTAGGCCAAGCCTTTTCTCCAGGTAATGAATATCGGTACCACCCTGCTGGAAGGCGGCGTGCTGGAAGATTTCCTGGTGCAACGGCACATTGGTCCTGATGCCCTCAATAACGATCTCGGTGAGCGCGTTTTTCATACGGGCGATCGCCGCGTCGCGGTCCTGGCCGTGTGTGATTAGCTTGCCAATCATCGAGTCGTAATAGGGCGGAACCTTGTAGCCGTTGTAAATATGGGTGTCGATGCGAACGCCGGGGCCACCTGGCGCGTGAAACAAATTGATCAGCCCAGGCGATGGCATGAACGTTTTCGGGTCTTCGGCATTGATGCGGCACTCGATTGCGTGGCCCCGGATTTCAATATCTTCCTGCTTGAAGCTGAGTTCTTCGCCGGCCGCCACGCACAATTGTTCACGCACGAGATCGATACCCGTTATCATTTCTGTGACAGGGTGTTCGACTTGTAGACGAGTGTTCATTTCGATGAAGTAGAACTCGTCGTCCTGGTACAGGAACTCGAACGTGCCCACACTGTGATAGCCGATTTCCTGGCATGCTTTGACGCAGCGTGCACCGATTCTTTCGCGCTGCTCTTCAGTGATACCCGGTGCTGGTGCCTCTTCGATGACCTTCTGGTGTCGGCGCTGCATTGAGCAGTCACGTTCACCAAGATGTACGGCGTTGCCATGCGAATCGGCGATGATCTGAAATTCGACGTGACGTGGCCGTTCGAGAAACTTCTCCATGTACACCGTGTCGTTGCCGAATGCTGCACGGGCTTCTGCTTTGGTTACGGTGATAGCAGCGGTGAGTGACGCTTCAGCATGCACAACCCGCATGCCACGACCGCCACCGCCGGCCGAAGCTTTGATGATGATGGGATAGCCTATTTCTCGTCCCATCTTGATGATCTCGTCGAAGTCGTCACCCAGCGGCCCGTCGGAACCCGGCACACATGGGACCCCGGCGGCCTTCATGGACTGGATAGCGGACACCTTGTCGCCCATGAGCCGGATTGCGCTCGCTGGCGGGCCAATGAATGTGAAGCCGCTTGATTCGACACGCTCGGCGAAGTCAGCGTTCTCCGACAGGAAACCATAGCCCGGGTGCACAGCGACCGCGTCGGTTACTTCGGCTGCGCTGATAATTGCAGGCATGTTGAGGTAACTGTCGGTCGAGTTCGGCGGACCGATGCAGACCGTCTCATCGGCAAGCAGAACGTGCTTCAGATTGTTGTCTGCGGTGGAATGCACTGCCACGGTCTTGATGCCCATTTCGCGGCACGCGCGCAGAATGCGCAGCGCGATCTCGCCGCGATTGGCTATTACGATTTTGTCCAGCATGTCGTGGTCGCCCGCTTAGTCGGATTGCCGTTGATCAATGACGATCAGAGTCTGACCATATTCGACGGGCTCTCCGTTTTGAACGCGAATCGATTTGACGACACCCGATACGTCGGATTCGATTTGGTTCATCATCTTCATCGCTTCGATGATGCACAAGGTATCACCCTCGTTGACGCGATCACCAACCTGCACATACGGTGCGGCGCCCGGAGACGACGCGGCGTAAAACGTGCCGACCATCGGCGCCGTAATGAGGAATCCATCATCTTCGGGATCCAGTGCCGCTGGCGCAGCTTCCGTCGGAGCGGCTGCTACCGGAGCGGCAACTGCAATTGGTGCGGCGACAGGAGCAATTGGTGCACTCTGTGAATAACGGCTGATACGTACCGATTCTTCCCCCTCGGTAATCTCAATTTCTGCAATACCGGACTCGTCCAGCAGCTCAATCAGTTTTTTTACTTTTCTTATATCCATCACTCTTCCTCGGCATCAACGACATACTCGCTGGCAGCAAGAAGCGCCAGGTCGTAGCCGAAAGCCCCAAATCCGAATAGACAACTCACAGCGATGTCGCTGAAGTAGCTCTTGTGCCGGAATTCCTCTCGCGCGAACGTGTTACTCAAATGTAGTTCAATAAACGGGATATCAACAGCCAGGAACGCATCACGAATGGCAATGCTGGTGTGCGTGAACGCGCCCGGGTTGAAAATGATGAAGTCGATACCGTCTTTTGCGGCTTTCTGTACCCTGTCGATCAGCTCATGTTCGGCATTGCTTTGGTAGCAATCCAGCGTATGTCCGAGCTCTTCCGCCAGTTCTATGCAGTTGGCCTCGATGTCATCGAGCTGCGTTGCACCGTAAACCTCGGGCTCGCGTGAACCCAACAGGTTGAGATTAGGACCATTGAGAAGCAAGAACTTGGACATGCTCGGCTGATTTCGACCAGTTTCCCGAAGATGGCGGCAAGTTTAACCCTATTCGGAGACTTTAGTGCAACTTTTGGTCGCCAATCGTGTATAAGGCCGCATGGCCTCTGAGAAAAATACCGGCATGCCGCTGCTCGCCCTGGGATTCCGTCCTTTCTACTTGGTGGCAGCGTTGTTCGCGATCGTCGCGGTTCCTCTGTGGGTCCTGACGTTTCTTGGCGAAGCGCGGACCGGAAATTACCTGCAAGGATTGACGTGGCACAGCCACGAAATGATCTTCGGCTTTGCTCCGGCCGTTATTGCCGGCTTTCTTCTGACCGCTGTGCGCAACTGGACAGGTCAACCGACACCGACTGGCGTGCCACTCGGGGCGCTGGTCTTGTTGTGGATTGTTGCGCGCGTGTTGATGCAGACCGGTCCGGCTGATGCGGCAGCGGTAACCGATATTCTGTTTCTGCCGGCGCTCGGTACTGCAGTAGCTATTCCAATCTGGCGCAGCAGGAACAAGAGAAACTACAAAATCCTGGCTGTACTCGCCGTGCTCACGTTGGCGAACGTCTTTTATCACCTGGCGAGCCTGAATCTGATTCCGCCAGGATTCGCTCGTATGTCGATGACGGCGGCGCTCGATGTTATCGCCATACTGATCGCCATCGTCGGTGGCAGGGTCATCCCGGCGTTTATCGGTAATGCCGTGAAGAATTCAAATCCTCGCCATATCCGCAGCGTTGAAGTCGTATCAGTTGGTGCCTTAGTCGTCATTCTCGCCTTAGGTATCCTAACGCCATGGATGCCGGTCGCAGACAATGTGTGGTTGCTGATTCTTGTGATCGCGGCAGTGGGGCAACTTGTTCGTCTGCTGCTTTGGCGGCCACTTAGCGCACTCGGAAATCCGTTGTTGTGGATGTTGCCGGCCGCCTACGCATGGTTGCCAGTTTCGCTGGCGCTTCGTGCACTGGAGTTGCAGTCCATCGTTCCATCCGGCGCGGCCATCCACGCGTTCACGGTCGGGGCAATAACGTCATTGATGATCGCGATGATTACGCGAAGTGCGTTGGGTCATTCAGGGCGGCCGCTGGTTGCCGGGCCGGCAGAGATCGCGGCGTTCGTCTTATTGCAGTTGTCTGCCATCGTGCGCGTACTTGCGGCACCCATCATGCCCGGAGCCTACCGTGAGGCGATGATCGTTGCAGGCTTGTTGTGGACCTTGGCGTTTGTCGTGTTTCTGATGCGCTATTGGCCGATCCTGACGCAGCCTCGCATCGATGGTCGGCCCGGTTAGGCTGACAATGCGCTGGCTATAGGAAATTGAGCGCTTTTCGGGCGCTTGCCTTATCGATTTCACCTTTGTCGAGCATCGTTAGCACTCTCACGATTTGCTCGAGATGCGAGTCCATGATCTCACCGATGTGCGTGTTGATGAGTTCGCCATCGGCGGCAACGATCATAGTAAACGGCATGCCGATGAATTCGACGCCTGATGTCTCTGCGACGGCCATGGCATCTTCCTGCCCGACGAGAATCGGGTAATTGAATTTGGCCTCTTCGGCATAGGCGGCAACCTGGTCGGGAAAATCGACCGCGATCCCGATGACAACAAAACCGTTCTCACGCTGCTCATCCTGAAACGTCTTGAGCAATGGAATTTCACGACGGCAGGGTGCGCACCAAGTGGCCCAGAAGTTCAGCAAGCGATGTTTTCCTTCCCATTCCGAGAAATGACGCTCGTTGCCGTCGAGATCAACCAGCGTGAATGACGGGTAGACAGGCGCATCGGCAGCCGCGTCCATCGTTTCAGCAACCGTGACAGGCTGGGCATGCTCAACAGGAATTCTGGCGGCATAAAACAGGGCGCCAGCCATCAGCAGGATAAGCGCGGCGGCGAAGACGAGAAACGATCTGTGCACGGATGACCCTCTTGTTGGAGCCCGGACTACCGGGCGGCCTGGTATCGCTCGCTGGCTAGGTCCCCCTTGATGGGAGGCGAGCTCTTACATCTTAAACGCTTGGTTCAAATGGTCGGTAAATTCCTTTGCCTTCATGTAACCCACGACTTCATAGCCGTGGCGCTGCTGGCCGTCCGTGCCAAAGAAAATAATCGTCGGTGGTCCAAAGACCCCGAAGCGCTGCAGGAGTTCCTGGTCCAGCTCATCGTTTGCGGTAACGTCAGCCTGCAGCAATACAGTATCTGCCAATGCCGCCTGCACTCCCGCGTCGGTGAAGGTGTATTCCTCCATCTCGATGCAGGACACGCACCAGTCGGCGTAGAAGTCGAGCATCGCACTCTTGCCCGCGGCAGCTGCTGCTGCAATTTCACGGTCGAGGTCGCCAACGGATTTGATGCGCTGAAACTCAAGGTGCGATTCTTCAGCGACCATTACACCGCCGCCAAAGCTGACCGTGGCCAGGGGCTTCAGAGGATTGCTGCCGCCAGTTAATGCGCCGAGGAACAGCAATAAGCCGTAGAGAATGGCGAGCACGCCGAAGCCTTTACCGAGCTTCTCCGAAATCGAAGAGTCCGAACTCAGCGTCGTCAGGCCACCCATGAATACGCCGATCATGAAGACCAGCACGGCCCACAGCGTAAGCGTGACTCCGCCCGGCAGAATGCGTGACAACATCCACACACCCAGACCCAGGAACATGAATCCGAACGCACCCTTCACGGCTACCATCCAGGAGCCGGCCTTTGGCAACAGCTTGCCTTGCGCAGCGCCGACAGCAAGTAGCGGTGCGCCCATGCCAAGGCTCATTGCAAACAGGGCTGTGCCACCACGCACCATGTCACCGGTCTGCGCCATGACAGTCAGCGCAGCGATCAGTGCCGGTGCAACACAAGCAGTAACGACCAGTGCCGAAATCGCGCCCATGACAAATGCGCCGATCATCGTGCCACTCCGCTGGTTACCGCTGGCGCCAGCGAGCTTACTCTGGATTGCGCTTGGCATTTGCAGTTCAAAGGCGCCGAACATGCCAAATGCGAGTACGACGAACAGCGCCGAGAAGATGATCAGGACCCAGGGTTGATTGAATGTCGCCTGTAGCTGCAATCCTGCGGCGGCGGCGGCCACTCCGGCTCCCGTATAAATCAGTGCCATGCCCATGACATAGCTGAACGCGAGTGTGAAGCCTCGTGACGGACTGACGTTGTCGCCTTCGCCGGCAATGATGCCCGAGAGAATCGGAACCATCGGCAACACGCAGGGCGTGAATGCCAGGCCGAGCCCCGCGAGGAAGAACACGCCTATCGTGACCCAGATGCTCGAGCCTGTGATGACCTGTGCAAGTTTCGCCTGTTCGGTGAAAGGCTCATCGCGCGACGGCAGCGACGCGAGGTCCGTCACGGCCGTCGCTTCGGGCAGCAAGGTTGTTACTACGCGCGTAGTTGGCGGGTAACACAAACCACCTTCGGCGCAACCCTGGAAGTTAATCTCGAGTTCGAGCTCCATCGCCTCGGGCGTTGCCCGGGCCAGCGGCAACGTGGCGAATACGTCGTCGAAATAGACCTCGGACTCGCCGAAGAACTCGTCGAATTTCGATTTGCCTTTTGGCAGGTCAAGTTTGCCAAGCTGCACGTTCTCAGAAAGCGCAGCGACCGAAATCTTGTCTTTGTAAAGGTAGTAGCCCGGCGTTATCTGGAATGTAACCTCGACCGTATTGCCGTCGACCGGAATCAGAATCGGCTTGAACGCTTCGTCAACGGGCACGAATTCGCTGTTTCCCAACCCGCCGGCCTGGCCGACTGTTTCGAGATCGAGCTTGGGTTTGTCCGCCTGCCTCAGCTTGACCTCTTCGCTCCAGATCTGGGGCGGATAACAAAGCCCACCGTCCCAGCAACCCTGGCTCTTGATTACCACCTGCATCGTGGCGGGCCGCTCGCCTTCGACACTGTAGGGAATGCTGACGTAGAAATTGTCGCGGTAAATCTGTTGTTTGCCGAAATACTCGTCTTCGTGCGACAGGCCTTGGGGCAACCTGGCCTCAGCAAACACAACGCCGTCTGTCGCGCTCTCGAAACCGAGCTTGTTGCGGTACAGGTAGTAGCCGTCCTCGATGGCCCAGTCGATTTCAATAGCGTCGCCGGTGTCCGTCGCGACATAGCGATAGACGTCCTCGGGGCGTTGCGGTTTGTCGTCCTGGGCGAAGGCCGTGGAAGCCATGGCGAGTAGCGACAGCAGCAACAAGGAGTGTATTTGAATCAGACTTTTATGCATCGATAAAACTGCCAGCAATATCCAGCGCTTGTGAAGGAGAAGACCGTGGTGGGACCTTGATTATTACCGTATTCAAGGCTATCGCGGCGGAGGATACCGGGGGCAGGGGATGATGTCATCGATCCAGGTCGGGTTTTGTGACCTTTTCTGCGTCAATAGCGCTTGAAATTTGTTTTGCCATGCCTATTATTAGCACTCCTCGTGGGCGAGTGCTAATAGCCCCCGGTCAAAAAGCCGCCTAAAGTCGGTTATTAATCAATAGTTTATAGGAGATATGCCCCATGAAGATTCGTCCGCTTCATGATCGAGTCATCGTAAAACGCATGGAGGAAGAGCGCACATCCCCCGGCGGAATCGTCATTCCAGACGCCGCGACCGAAAAACCGATCAAAGGTGAAATCGTCGCAGTTGGCAACGGGAAGATCCTCGATTCCGGCGAAGTCCGTGCGCTCGACGTCAAGGCTGGCGACAAGGTGCTGTTCGGTAAATATGCCGGCACCGAGGTCAAAGTCGACGGCGAAGAGCTGCTGGTGATGAAAGAAGACGACATCATGGCAGTGATCGAAGGCTAAGTGCCCGATACCTGCATTAACGAATTAAAGTAGAGGAAATAGATAATGGCTGCTAAAGAAGTACGTTTCAGCGACGACGCGCGCCAGAAGATGTTCGCAGGTGTGAACCTCCTGGCCAACGCCGTCAGAGTGACGTTGGGACCGAAAGGTCGCAACGTCGTGATCGACAAGAGTTTCGGTGCACCGACGGTCACCAAAGACGGCGTATCCGTCGCCAAGGAAATCGAGCTCGAAGACAAGTTCGAGAACATGGGTGCGCAGATGGTCAAGGAAGTCGCTTCCCAGACATCTGATGTTGCCGGTGACGGTACCACGACGGCTACGGTTCTTGCGCAGGCAATACTGCGTGAAGGCCTGAAGTCAGTTGCGGCTGGTATGAACCCGATGGACCTCAAGCGCGGTATCGACAAAGCGACCATCGCGATCGTTGACGAGCTGAAGAAAATGTCGAAGCCTTGCGAAGATGAAAAAGCGATCGCACAGGTAGGCAGCATCTCGGCTAACTCCGATGCCGAAGTTGGTGAAATCATCTCCGAGGCCATGCAGAAGGTCGGTAAAGAGGGCGTTATCACGGTCGAAGAGGGCTCCGGCCTGGCGAATGAACTCGACGTTGTCGAGGGCATGCAGTTCGATCGCGGTTATCTGTCTCCGTACTTTATCAATGACGCACAGAGCCAGCAGGTTGAGCACGAGAATCCGCTGATCCTGCTGTTCGACAAGAAGATCTCGAACATCCGCGATCTGCTGCCGGTACTTGAGGCCGTTGCCAAGGCGGGCCGTCCGCTCATCATCGTCTCTGAAGACGTTGAAGGCGAAGCGCTGGCGACTCTCGTTGTCAATAACATTCGTGGCATCGTCAAGGTTGCAGCCGTCAAGGCACCTGGCTTCGGTGATCGTCGCAAGGCCATGTTGCAAGACATCGCAGTCCTGACCGGTGGCCAGGTCATCTCCGAAGAAGTTGGTCTGTCACTCGAGAAGGCTACGCTGGATGATCTTGGTGAAGCCAAGAAGATCCAGATCTCCAAGGAGAACACCACGATCATCGATGGTGCTGGCAGTAGTGAAGATATTCACAGCCGCGTTGAGCAGATCAACCGCGAGATCGAAGAGTCTTCTTCAGATTACGACAAGGAAAAGCTGCAGGAGCGTGTTGCCAAGCTCTCTGGCGGCGTTGCTGTCATCAAAGTTGGTGCTGCAACCGAAGTCGAGATGAAAGAGAAGAAAGCTCGCGTTGAAGATGCACTGCACTCAACTCGTGCGGCAGTCGAAGAAGGCGTCGTTCCGGGTGGTGGTGTTGCATTGATTCGTGCGGTTGCCGCGATTGCCAAGCTTACCGGGGACAATGATGACCAGAACGTCGGCATCGGCATTCTAAAGCGTGCGGTTGAAGAGCCACTGCGTCAGATCGTCCGTAATGCGGGCGGTGACGCAAGTGTCGTTCTGAACGCTGTTGTCGAAGGCAAGGGTAACTACGGTTACAATGCCGCGACCGGCGAATACGTGGATATGATCGCAGAAGGTATTCTGGACCCGACCCTGGTCACGCGCCACGCGCTGCAGAATGCGGCGTCCGTTTCAGGTTTGTTGCTCACGACCGAAGCAATGGTCGCCGACAAGCCGCAGGACGACGCCGGTGCTCCTGCAATGCCGGATATGGGTGGCATGGGTGGCATGGGCGGTATGGGCGGCATGATGTAAGCCATCGTCCAAAAACCTGTAGGAGCGGCTTTAGCCGCGACATGAAGAAGCCCGGCGATGCCGGGCTTTTTTTGTTAGAGGGAGTCCAAATCGGTATTTCCGAACTATACTCAGTCTAACGCT
>WTCH01000015.1 GCA_013138675.1 Woeseiaceae bacterium
CGACTAACGGCAGACCGCTGGTCAGCCAGTGCGCCAGCGTCTTGCCCAGCGCAAGTGCTGACAGCGGAACCGGGCTGACGAGCATCTGGTCCAGGCTGCCGTCCTCGTAGTCGGACAGAAACAGGCTGTTCAATGACAGGAGCATAGACAGCAGAGCCGCGACCCACAGGACGGCAGGCCCACTCAACTTCAATTGCTCCGGGCTCGGCCCCACGGCAAGCGGGAACAACGCAGCAACCATCGCGAAAAAGAACAGCGGGTTGAGAACATCGCCAGGACGCTTCCACGCGAGCAACAGATCGCGGCGCGTTATGCCTGCAATGCCGGAGAACATGCTGATTGATTCGTCTTCGCTGTTCATTGCAGTACGATCTTCTGAACGTTGCCGCCGATCTCGACATCCTGGTGCGCGGCCATGATGCACATGCCGCCCCGGTCGAGATGCTCGGTGGTCAGGTTCATCACGAGGGCCCGGCCCTCGCGATCCAGGTTCGTGAAAGGCTCGTCCATCAACCAAAGCGGCACACGTGACAACAACATGCGTGCCAGTGCGACGCGGCGCTGCTGCCCGGCCGACAGTGATCTGATTGGCAGCCGCTTGAGGCGGTCGATGTCCAGACGCTTCAATACTTCTTCGAAGTCTTCGCCGGACTGTGTCCTGAGGTGCGCCTCGAATTTCAGGTTTTCGACGAGGTTCAGGTCAGCCTTGAAACCGACGCGGTGCTGCATCCACACGAGCGAGCCGTAGAACGCCTGGCGATTCAACCGCACGGGCTTGCCCTCCCAGTGGATATCGCCGTCTTCGAACTCGATCAGGCCCGCAATCGCGCGCATCAGGCTCGTCTTGCCCGTTCCATTGCGACCCTCGAGCAACAGCAGCTCGCCAGGATTTAGCGCAAAACTCAAACCCTGGAAAAGACATCTCTCACCTCGAAACAAGGTCAGGGCGTCGGCGGACAACTGTGCAGTCAATACCTTGCGCCTCGTCGCCGTACGCAGACAGTATATGAATAATCTCTATACATCTTTTAATTTCAACCCGTTACTGAACTTTATTAATTTCATTTCCACATTACCGCCGTATCCACTTGATCCACAAGGGATCTCTCGATCACAGTTTACAAGTATTCGACGCCGGTCGTAGACTGGTTGACCGGGCGCAAGATTACTATTTATAACGCCTCGGCCCAAGAGCAACGAATATTACGCGACAACGAATGTACGCGAGCAACTACTTATGGACTTAGGGGCAGCAGGCCTTAACGAACAACCCTTTCGGACCCACGGACGGCCGCTAGCGACCGTATCCTACGCGTCTCACAATGAAGGACTCAAGGTCCTTGAAGAATCCTGCACCCAAGCCAACGGCCTGAGCCTGATCCAGGGCCCCACGCTCTCCGGTAAATCCAGCCTTGTTCGCAAGTTTGTCGACTCGTTGCCGGACGAGTGGTCGGTCGCGGTCGTCGACGGCAAAGGCCTGAATACAAGCGGTCTTCTGCAGACGGTATTGCGACAGTTCGGCTACGTTCTCGACCAGAGTTCCACCAACGAACTACTGGGTCTCTTGCGCGTATTTACGATGCAGCAGGCGGCTTCGCACGAACCGCCAATACTCATCATTGAGAATACACACGCATTGAAAGCCAGTGCCTTGCGCGCCCTGTGCGAACTCGCCAATCTAAAAGTCCAGCGAAAGAGCGCGCTGAAAATGGTGCTTGTCAGTGACCGCCCTCTGCTGAGGCTGATCCAGTCCCCGGAAATGAAGCCACTGGCCAATCGACTGACTCATGATTTTCACATGCGGCCGATGAGCAACGAAGAAGCAATGCGCTACGTCTATGACAAGCTTCGTGCCGCCGGCAGCACGGTGCCCGAATTTGTATTCCCGCTGGCGGTGTGTACGGAGTTGTGGCGGGCATCGGGTGGCTGGCCGGGGATCCTAGATCGTGTCGCACTGCTCGCGCTGGCCAATTCAGGCACGCTGCCGGTTCCGCAGGAAGACATCGAACAACCGGTACTGCCGCAGGGCACCTGGATTGATGCCGACCACGTTACGGCAGACAGCCAGTCAACCGAGCCAGTGGGACCGCCAACGCTGTACGTATCGCATGACGGCGAAACGCTGCGTGAACTGACATTCGATTTACAACGACTGTTGATCGGCCGATCAGAGCACAACGATATTTCGATCAACAGCAA
Source organism: Woeseiaceae bacterium (assembly GCA_013138675.1). Taxonomy (GTDB): domain Bacteria; phylum Pseudomonadota; class Gammaproteobacteria; order Steroidobacterales; family Woeseiaceae; genus UBA1847. The sequence continues at coordinate 2,200 of WTCH01000015.1, forward strand.
GTTCGTCAGCCGACACCATGCACTCCTCGTACGGCATGGCAGTGCAACATTCCTGATGGACCTCAACAGCAGCAATGGCACGTTCGTCAATTCGCGGCGGGTATCGAATCACGTACTGATTCATGATGATGTGATTAAAATCGGCAACCACCGCATCAAATTCAATGATCCGCATGCAACCAGGCGTGGCTCGCTCGATGGCAGTGAGTTCGCGGATACTGCGATCATGAAGACGCTGGAAGATATGCGCAGCCTGTTGGCGCAGGAAAACACCGCAATCCTGCCGACGCTAACTGAGAACCTGCCGACTTCAGGCGTTTAGCCGAAGAATTTCTCTTTGAAATGTTTGCGGCACATTGACACGTAACGGTCATTGCCGCCGATTTCTATTTGCGAGCCCTCGGTGATCGCATTGCCGCCTTCATCAAAACGAACAACCATCGTCGCTTTACTGCCGCAATCGCAAATCGCTTTGAGTTCCTTAAGATTGTCCGACCAGGCCAACAAATACTTGCTGCCCTCAAACGGCTCACCTTGAAAATCGGTACGCAGTCCATAAGCCAGCACAGGAATATTCATCTTGTCCGTCACTTCACCAAGCTGAAACACTTGTTCTTTTGTCAGGAATTGCGCTTCGTCGATGAGCACGCAGTGCAATTGTGAGTGCTTGTTCCGTGCCTCGACCAATGCAAGAAGGTCATCGTCGGGCACGAACGTCTTCGCATCGGTCTCGATTCCGATTCGGGACGTGACCTTGCCTTTCCCGAAACGATCATCAAGTTGCGGAGCAAGCACGAGTGTATTCATGCCACGCTCGCGGTAGTTGTAGCTGGATTGGAGTAACGCCGTTGACTTGCCGGCGTTCATCGACGAGTAATAGAAGTAGAGTTTGGCCATGCGGCAAAGTGTGCCGCAATGAGATGCGTAACTCTAGCGTCGAATCAGGTGAGTCAGTATGTGGCGCAGATTGCGACGTCTTGGTTTGGCGCATCCCGCGCACAAGGAACGGGGCGTGTGCCGGTGCGATACGATCTGCGGTACCGGCGTCACACGCCCTTCCTTCAGACAAGAACTGCAAATCACGAGGTCGGACATTAATCCGAGCAGGCGATAGTCAACATTGCTGGCTGTGGTTGCAGAACTCATCGTGCGTC
>WTCH01000093.1 GCA_013138675.1 Woeseiaceae bacterium
TTGGCGACGTGACTGGCCGCGCCGCACTAACGCCGGTCGCTATGGCAGCCGGACGACGGCTCGCAGACCGGCTATACGGCGGCATGGACGGCAGGCATCTGGAGTACGACCTGATTCCTACGGTTATCTTCAGTCATCCGCCGATAGGCACGGTTGGTCTGTCTGAGAGTAATGCCCGCGCCGAGTTCGGTGACAGCGTAAAAGTTTACACCTCCGCCTTTACGCCGATGTACTACGCGCTAGGTGCGAAGAAGCAGCGCTCCGTCATGAAGCTGATTACGGCAGGTGACGACGAGAAGATTGTTGGTTGCCATGTTATTGGCGACGGCGCTGACGAGATGCTGCAGGGATTCGCAGTAGCGATACGGATGGGTGCGACGAAAGCTGATTTCGATGACACCGTCGCGATTCACCCGACCAATGCCGAAGAGTTCGTGACTATGCGTTGATTTGCATCTGCTTGAGCACGGGTACCGTGTCGGGCCTGACGCCACGCCAGATCTCGAACGACTCGGCCGCCTGTTCGACCAGCATGCCCCAACCCATGACGGACTTCGACGCGCCGAGCTCGCGCGCCCAGACGCTGAATGGTGTTGGATTCAGGCCATAAGACAGGTCGTAGCAAAAAGTGCCTTCAGACACCGCAGCCGCCGGATACGGTGGCGTTTCGCCACGCACCCCGGCTGACGTTGCATTGATGATCAGGTCGTACGGCTCACCGACGGGCACCATGTTGAATGCACACGCGGAAACAGACCCATGCTTGTCGAAGTGGTCCGCAATGGTCTGCGCCTTGTCGAGAGTGCGGTTGGCGATCCGCAAAGAGCGTGGTTGCATTTCGAGCAGCGGGCCCGCGATGCCTCGGGTGGCGCCGCCGGCACCGAGAATTAGAATATTGGAGCCCTCGAGCGGGATGCCAAGATTGATGCCAAGGTCCCTGAGGAGTCCGATGCCGTCGGTGTTGTCGCCGTGAATTTCACCGCCACGAAACGCGAGCGTATTGACAGCGCCCGCGGTGCTGGCGCGTTCCGAGATCTGGTCGACGAGCTTCCTGACGGCGCGCTTGTGCGGCACCGTGACGTTGAGCCCTTTGCCGCCGGTGCGCTGGAATTGTCGCACCGCGGTCTCGAGTTTCTCGGGCGAGACCTGTAACAACTCGTATCGCATGTCTTGTGCTGTCTGCATGGCAAACAGACGGTGGATTACGGGTGAGCGGCTGTGCGACACCGGGTAGCCCATGACGCCGTAGCGGTCTACCGTTGTTGTCACGTCTGTCATTCGTTCAGCCAGCGAGCGGCGGCGATCGAATAGTACGAGAGAATCGCATTTGCGCCGGCGCGCTTGATAGACAGTAGTGACTCCAGGGCCGCTGATCGCTCATTGAGCCAGCCGTTTTGCGATGCGGCCTTGATCATCGCGTACTCACCACTGACCTGGTAGGCGAATGTCGGGACGCCATAGGCATCGCGTACCCGGCGAATGATATCGAGGTAGGGCAGAGCCGGTTTGACCATGACGATGTCGGCGCCTTCCTCAAGATCCAGCCCGACTTCGCGCAACGCCTCATCGCTGTTGCCCGGCGCCATCTGGTAGGTCGACTTGTCGCCGCCACCCAGGGTTGCTGCCGAACCGACCGCGTCACGAAAGGGCCCGTAAAAGCACGATGCGTATTTCGCGGCGTAAGCGAGTATCAGCGTATGAATGTGATCACCCGCCTCAAGTTCTGTGCGAATCCTGCCGATGCGTCCGTCCATCATGTCCGATGGCGCAACTATGTCGGCGCCGGCCTCGGCGTGGGACACGGCCTGGCGCACAAGCATTGCGACGGTTTCATCGTTGAGCACATATCCCGCGTCATCGATAATGCCGTCCTGACCGTGAGTCGTGTACGGGTCAAGAGCAACATCGGTAATGACAACAAGGTCCGGAAACTCGGCCTTGATCTTTTGCACCGTCGTCTGGACGAGGCCGTCGGGATTGGCACATTCGGCACCATCGAGGCTCTTCCTGTCGGTGTCGACAACAGGAAACAAGGCAACCGCCGAAATGCCGAGGGCGACCGCCTCGGTAAGCTCCTTGAGCAGAATGTCCACGCTCTTGCGCTCGATACCGGGCATGGACGGTACCGGCTCCACACGATCCTCGCCCTCGAGCACGAATACCGGGTAGATGAGGTCGCTGGGCCCGAGGCCGGTTTCGGCGACGAGGCGGCGCAATGCGGGCGTCCTGCGGCTACGTCGCAGGCGAGTGTGGGGGAACTGACCGGGGCTGGATGTACTCATAGCTAGACGATATAAACACAATAATTGTTTATTTTCCCTGTATTTAGGTAGGGTTTCCACGCCTGAATCATAATTTTCTTCCGAATCAGTAATAAATCCCAAAAGGGTCGGGTCATCTTGTATGCATAGCAGCAAAGCAGCCGCACTAAGGCGACAGAGGTTTGATCAGTACGTGGGCGTGTACCACCAGGATATGTATCGCTACGCCGCGTGGCTGAGCCGGGACAAGGCAATCGCTGAGGATGTCGTGCAGGAGGCCCTGTTACGGGCCTGGAAGTCGCTTGACGCGCTTCGGGACGAGAACTTGGCCAAGCAATGGTTGCTGACGATCGTGCGCCGCGAGAATGCTCGGTATTTTGAGCGCAAGCGACTCGAAACGGTCGATATCGACAACCTGACGGCCTCACAGGCAGCGCTGCTGGCTGTTGAAGACGACAAAGAACTCGACGATATGCGACAGGCTATTTACGAGCTCGACGATGATTACCGCGAGCCGCTCGTCCTGCAGGTCCTGATGGGCTTCAGCACGAACGAGATCGCAGAACAGATGGGACTTAAGCAGGGTGCAGTACTAACACGGCTGCACCGGGCGCGAGCGAAGCTCGCAGAGAAGATGGAATGATGATGAATTGCGACCAGTACAGAGAAGCGATAGCAGCG
>WTCH01000247.1 GCA_013138675.1 Woeseiaceae bacterium
CACTTGGCATGATGCGCGCCACTGTGCCGGCCCAATCGCTCTCGACCGGCCAATGCACGTGGCCACAGAGCAGTCCCACGACTTGAGGGTGGCGGCTAACCAGGTCAGTTAGCGCAGCTGCTTCTTCGGGTCGTCGGTAACCGCCAAGATAATGGTCATCAACGTCGAAAGGCGGATGGTGGATGAACAGCAGGGTCGGCCGATCCGGCTGATCATTGAGGACCGCGTCTAGCCAGGCCAGGCGCTCAGGGCAGAAAACGCCCTTGCGCTCACCGGCTGAAGTCGAGTCGAGGGCGACGAGGCGCACCGCATAGTCCTCGACCACGTAATGGAGGAAGTCTCCCTCCTCGGGCAGGAACGCCTGGTCGTCAAATGCCGCGCGCATGGCGATCTTGTCGTCGCGATTACCCGGTACCAAGTAAAGCGGTGCATCAAGTGGTGCAAGAAGCTCACGCAAGTATGTGTACTCTTCTGCCAGGCCATGTTGCACCGTATCGCCGGTGAAGATCACGGCGTCGGGCTGTTGGTCGTTGATATCCGCAACACAACGCCGCAGGCAGTCGGCCCGCAACCCGGCTGCAGGATGCTCTGAACCTGGCGAAAGTATGTGGGTATCGCTGATCTGCGCTACTAGCACGCCCTAATCGACGATGTGATACACGGGCGCCTTCTCCATCGCCCACTCACCGGACTCCTTGTCGTACTGAGACAGGGTGAAGCAATGCCAGTCTTTGTCGTCGAGCTTCATATGATCGCCGCGATAGTAGTACCCCGGCCAGCGCGTTTCCTTGCGGAACATCGTGTGATGCGTCACGGACTCGGAAGCCAGAACCCGGTGCTGCAGTTCCCACGCTCGTTGCAACTGGTGCAGGTCTTCGGCCCCGAGGTGGTTGAGGTCCTCCTTGAGCATGCCGAGCAATTCCAGCCCACGGGTAAGCATTGGTTCGTTGGTCGTGTAGTGTGAGCTGATGCCACCAACGTACTCGTCCATGATCTTCTCAAGACGCTGCAGACCATGGAGTGGCAGGAGGTAGCTTGGCGAAACCGTGCCAGCAACAATCTCGTTACGGCCCACTTCGTAATTCTCCATTGGTTTGAAGACTTCTTTCTTCAGGTTCTGGTACTCGGCCTCATCGACTTTTGGCCGCTCTTTACCAAGGTCCTTCACGTAATTGACCGCCGCCTTCGCGGCGATTCGGCCTTCTGCAAACGAGCCTGAAGAGAACTTATGGGCCGTGCCACCGATGGTGTCACCCGCGCCGAAGAGCCCGTCGACCGTCATCATGCGGTTATAGCCCCACTGGTACTCGGACGGGGCGTAGTCCTCCGGACCACTGGCCCACGCACCAGAGCAAGTGGCGTGCGAACCCATGACATAGGGCTCGGACGTCGTTAACTCGGGATTCGTGTGCTTGGGATCGATATTCTGCGATGCCCACACGACCGCCTGACCAATTGTCATACCGAGGAAGTTCTCCCAGCCAACGGTCTCTTTGTGCGGATCCTGGAACGCTTCCTTCGTTACCATGCGAATCGGGCCTCTGCCGGCCTTTAGTTCTTCGAGTATGGCGTGATTGCGCAGGCAAGTCGGCACCGGGTGCCGGTCTATGTAGTCCCCGACCAGCTCCTTGGTATTCTCGTACCAGGTGGACTCGTATTCCTCGCCATTGCAATTCTCGGTATAGGTTTTCAGATGCAGGAAGTAGGCACCGACCGGGCCGTAACCATCCTTGAATCGGGTGAGAACGATACGGTTCTCCATCTGTGTCATCTTGGCGCCTGCGAGAATCGGCAGCGCGTAAGCAGACGCGCTACTCCATGGCGCATACCAGGTACGTCCCATGCCCTCGCCGACCGAACGAGGTTTGTAGATGTGCGATGCGCCGCCGGCGGCCACGATCACGGCCGGCGCGCGGAAGACGTAGAAATCACCAGTGCGAACATTAAATCCTACAGCGCCGGCAACGCGGTTAGCCTTCGTCTTGTCCATCAAGAGGTGCGTCACCATGATGCGGTTGTAGACCTTGGAGGCGGCTTTGCGCGCGGCCTCGGCGACGATCGGCTTGTAGCTTTCGCCGTGAATCATGATCTGCCACTTGCCTTCGCGCATGTATCGCCCGGTTTCCGGGTCTTTCATGATCGGCAGGCCCCACTCCTCGAACTTGTGCACCGAAGAGTCGACATGGCGGGCGATATCGTAGCCCAGGTCCTCACGCACGAGACCCATCAGGTCATTGCGAGCGTAGCGGACATGGTCCTCAGGCTGATTCTCGTCCCACTGCATGCCCATGTAGCAGTTGATCGCATACAGACCCTGGGCGACAGCGCCACTGCGTTCGATATTGGCTTTCTCGACGCAGACGATGTTCAGGTCACGACCCCAATAGCGAGCCTCGTAAGTAGCACCGCAGCCAGCCATTCCGCCGCCGATAACGAGCACATCGGAATCGACATAGTTTGTTTTTCTCCCTGACAGCAGGCCCATCACACAACTCCTTGTTTGAGTTTATCTGGCGTTAACGCGGGCAAACCATCGATGTTGAGCCCATCCGGCTCATGCGCGAGTTCCTGGCTCTTGAAGTCATCCTCGCTCGGCGCTTCGTAATCCTGCGGTGGTTTGATTGATCCCCAGGGTGTGGTGCGGATTGGAGACTCGAAATTCTTCTCGCGGCCGTCCCGGAAAACAACCTTCCAGGAAATCGTGCCTTTCTTTTCCTCGCGGAGCACGCGAACGCTGTGGCCCAGTGGGGCGAAGTCAGAGTAGCCACGTACGTCGATCGCATGTTGCGGGCACGCTTTGACGCAGGAGTAGCACTCCCAGCAGAAATTGGGTTCGATGTTATAGGCGCGACGGTAAGTCTTGTCGATGTGCATGATGTCGGACGGGCAAATATCGACACAATGTCCGCAGCCGTCACAACGAGTCATGTAAACAAATGTAGGCATGTTTGTTCCTTGGGCTGATTAGTAGTGACGAGGTTGTTCGACGGGACTGCCAAGCGTTTCAGGTACATCGGCAGGAGCCGGCAGATTGCTCCTCGAACCGTTCGCCGCCGACACTCGTTTCTCAAAAGCCGCCGCGGGCTTGAAGAACATGTGTGCAAACTTGGACCATGGAACAGAGCCGAAGAGCACGGTAGTAGCAACGATGTGTAAACCAAAGGCCGCCATCGCCCATGAGTTACCAGTCGTCTGCAAGTACGACCAGACCAGCGCTAACGTTGCGCTCGCAAGTAGCGAGAGAACGAAAAGGTCAGCACGCATGATACGAAATGGCGAACCGCCCTCGGCTGCAACATCGACACGAATGAAGAACCAGAACCAGTAGCCGCCGAGGCAAACCATCAGCGCACCGATGTGCCACAGCTGCGGAAGAATGGCCGGCGTCGACGCGGCAGGCGCCGCATACGAGAACACCATGATCGCTGTAGTGATCGCGAAAACAACGAAACCGTACATCGTCAGGAGGTGAGCAATTCTGCGGCGCAGATTACAGAATTCCCCGGAGGCCGCGACGTCGATGACAGCAGTCTTGATCGCCATCGAAACCATTTCCCCGCCACCAACTGATCGCGTCGCCTTGGCTTTGGATTTCTGCATGTTCTCGCGGAAATATTTGGCGCTCTTCTTGTGCAGGACGTCGTAAATCGTGCCTGCCGCAACCAGGACTACCATGACGACGATGTATGTCTGCATGACACTGGGCGATATGTACGCCGACAGTTCGGCGAACGGATTACTCGTGAACATTAATTCTCCCCAAATGAACAATCCCTCTAGCTTCGGATCAGTATCGAGTACTACCGAGGGCCCCGACCCACTTAAGAATATTCGAGTTTTCAAATTTATAGAACGTTTCGTGTGATCCTGTCAATTAGAAGAATTACTAACGACCGGGATCGTCGTAATACTCGCGCAGCACGGCAACCACCTCGGGACGGCTGAACTCGGGCGGGATCGATTCGCCGCTCGCGAACATCTCGCGCAGCCGCGTTCCGGATATTGCCAACCGGTCGGCGGCTGTGTGCGGGCAGGTTTTGCCGGTCGCCATGCCATTGCACTTGTAGCAATAGAACGTGATATCAATCTTCAGGGGCTGTGTCTTTAGGCTTCCTTCGGGCAGCGTGTCGAAAATATGGTGCGCATCGTACGGCCCGTAGTAATCGCCGACACCGGCGTGGTCGCGCCCGACAACAAGGTGTGAGCAACCAAAGTTCTGACGAAACACCGCGTGTAGTAAAGCTTCACGCGGACCCGCATAACGCATTTCGATGGGATAGCCCGCTTGCAGGACCGTACCCGATACAAAGTAGTTTTTCGTGAGCGCATCGATGGCCGCGACCCGCACCTCGGCCGGAATATCACCGGGCTTCAACGCCCCTAATACCTGGTGGATAAGCAGTCCGTCGCATATCTCAATTGCGATCTTGGCCAGGTGTTCATGGCTGCGATGCATCGGGTTGCGCGTCTGAAAAGCCGCCACGTTGGACCAGCCTTTTTCCAGAAACATCGCGCGCGTCTCGGCCGGGCGAAAGTAGAGGCCGGCATAGGTTTCAGGGAAATGACCTTCCGACAGTGCGCGCACCGGTCCGCCCAGATTGACCGGACCCTGGCTCATCACCTTCGCGACGCCTGGGTGTGCATTGTCGGTGGTTCGAAACACATGCGAGCATTCAAACTCGCGGTCGATCGAGTACTTTTCCTCGGTGGTCAGGATGCCGAGTGTCTCGCCGGTCTCACCGTCGACAAGCGCTACATCCTCGCCAATGTCTATCGTGTCGCCGAGGTCCTGATCGCAAGAAAGCGTGATCGGGATCGGCCAGAAAAGTCCGTCGTCGAGCTGCATGTGCTCGCAGCAGCCGCGCCAGTCCGCCTCCCCCATGAAACCGTCGAGTGGCGTGTAGGCGCCCATGCCAAGCATAAACAGGTCGGAGACCTCGCGGCTGGACAGTGGAAC
>WTCH01000099.1 GCA_013138675.1 Woeseiaceae bacterium
CAATCATGGACGGCGCTACCCGGGAAGCTGGTGCCGTTGCCGCCATAGTCGGCGTCGTCAATCCAGTCAGCGTCGCGCGGCGTGTCATGCAGGAAACACCACACGTGATGCTGGGCGGAAAAGGAGCACTGGCATTTGCTAGCCGCCTTAATCTCAAACTTGTCACCGATCCGGATGAATACTACGTCCTTCCAGTTGGCGTGTACGAAGACGAAATCTACGAGCAGAAGCACGGCACTGTCGGTGCCGTGGCGCTCGACCTGTCTGGTGGGCTGGCTGCGGCAACGTCGACGGGTGGCACCTTCGGCAAGCTCGAAGGGCGTATCGGCGATTCGCCATTGATCGGGCCGGGCACGTGGGCTGACGATGATGTCGCTATTTCATTTACCGGTACGGGCGAACACATCATCCGCTCGGGAGGCGCCATCTCAATCGCACACAAGGTCGCGGCAGGTGCGCCCGTCGATCAGGCAATCCGGGAAGTTCTCGACGAGATCAAACGGCTCGGTGGAGACGCTGGCGTTATAGTCGTCACACAAGAGGGCGAAATCGCAATGACCTACAACACCGATGGTATGAAGCGGGCTTCGGTGAGCTCAACGTCGCCGCTTACGGCGACGACCTTCGGGTAATCAACGCCCCCAAAAGCGCGTCTCAGGCACGGTCACCATGTCACCGTCGTAAACGAGCCCACCAAAACGATCGTTCTTCATTAGCAGTGGACCATCGATGTCGGCGTAGTCGGCGAGCTGCGCAACAACATGATGCGGCGCCATGGCGAGCGACGATCCACACATACAGCCAACCATTATCCTGAGATCGATTTCCTTAATCGCCTGTGCAAGCTCCAACGCGTGGGTCAAACCACCGGTCTTGTCGAGCTTGATGTTAATTATCTGGTATCGGCTGCTCGCTTGCTCAAGGTCATCGAGTGTCAGGCAGGACTCGTCGGCACAGAGCGGTAGCGGGGATTCGTAGCCTTCCAGTTCGTCGTCACCGCCGCGTGGAAGCGGTTGTTCGATGAATTCAACCCCGAGCGCATGCAGTTCTGGAGCAAATCGCTGCAGTTCATCAAAGTGCCAGCCTTGATTCACGTCCACAACGAGCCGGACATCGGGACGCGCCTGGCGAATGGCTGCAATGCGTTCTACGGGCCGGTCGTTATTGAGTTTTATCTTTAGCAACGAGACGTCGTTTGCTGCAGCAGCACCGGCAGCCATCTGCTCTGGCTCGGGCTCGAGTCCTATCGTAAACACGGTCTGGATCGGGTCAGCCTCGACACCTGCCATTTGCCACACCGATGTACCATCAAGCTGTGCCTCAAGATCCCACAGCGCGGCATCTGCTGCATTGCGCGCACCGCCTGCAGGCAGTAATTCGAGCAGATCCTTGCGACTGGCCCCAGCCGCCAGGTTCGCGGCCACTGCTTCGAGCTGCTTAAGCATCGTTTTTTCGGTTTCATCGAGGTAATACACACCCAGTGCCTCACCCCAGCCGATGACCCCGTCCTGCTCGATCTCACAGACAACGGTCGGGTAGTCGTCCCATTCGTAGTTGGCGATGCGAAACGGCATCAGGCTTGCCCAGGACTCAATGTGGTTGGATACGCGACGTTTCATGGCATTCCTCTGGCTGTAGGCCGATTCTAATCGAGCCTGAGCCATGGCACACTGACCGTATAAGAATTCGAGCCCGGCCAGGGCTTAGGGGAGAGGAAAGTGAACAAATCGATGGTCGCGATTGCGACCCTGGCTCTATTTGCCGCCGCTTGTGAGCAAGGTGCCGGCGATGATGAAGCGAAACCGTATTCGAGCCGTTACCAGCCCATGGCCAGTGGCGCGACCCTGCTGACAGGTGCGACCGTTCTGACGGGTACTGGCGAGCGCCTTGATGGGGCCGATGTACTATTCAAGGACGGAAAGATACAGGCGGTCGGTGAGAACCTGGATGCTGGCGATGCGACCGTTATCGATGCCAGTGGCCGCTGGGTCACGCCCGGCGTAATCGACGTCCACTCTCACCTCGGTGTTTACGCGTCACCCGGAACCGAGTCGCATTCAGACGGCAACGAGGCGACGTCACCCAACACAGCAGAAGTCTGGGCCGAGCACAGTGTCTGGCCACATGACCCCGGGTTCGTGACAGCGTTGGCTGGCGGCGTGACCTCGATGCAAATCTTGCCGGGTTCGGCGAATTTGTTTGGTGGTCGCAGCGTTACGCTGAAAAACGTACCGGGCCGCAATGTGCAGGACATGAAATTTCCGGGAGCACCGTATGGTCTGAAGATGGCCTGTGGCGAAAACCCCAAACGCGTGTACGGCAGTCGCGGGCAGGCGCCGAGTACACGTATGGGCAATGTGGCTGGCTATCGCACGGCATGGATCAAGGCGGCGGACTACAAGAAGAAAATGGAAGCGGCTGAGGGTGGCAAAGGCGAACCGCCCATGCGCGACTTGCAGCTTGAGACGCTGGCCGGTGTGCTGAGTGGCGAAATCCTCATACACAACCACTGCTATCGCGGTGACGAGATGTCGGTCATGCTCGATATCGCCAAAGAGTTCGGCTACAAGATCACAGCGTTTCACCACGCGGTCGAGGCCTACAAAATCGCGGATCTGCTCGAGGAGAGTGGAACCTGTGCGGCTATGTGGGCGGACTGGTGGGGTTTCAAGATGGAGGCCTATGACGGTATTCGCGAGAATGCTGCACTTGTCGATCTGGCCGGTGCCTGCGCCATCATTCACTCCGATTCACAAGTCGGTATTCAGCGCCTGAACCAGGAGACAGCCAAGGTGATCGGTGCAGCCGCGAGGGTGGGTATCGATATTCAACCCGAACACGCCATCAAGTGGATAACGAGTAACCCTGCGAAAGCGCTCGGCATTGATGCCGACACGGGAACGCTCGAGGCAGGCAAGATGGCCGACGTGGTCGTCTGGAGTGGCAGCCCGTTCAGCGTGTACACACGCGCCGACCAGGTATTTGTCGATGGCGCCCTGGCCTGGGATCGCTTTGACGATTCAGTCAATCCTGTCACCGACTTCAGTCTTGGAACGGCGGCTGCCACGGGAGGTGCGCAATGAAGTCTCGTAGAGTACTAATCGGTTTTACTACGTTCATTCTTCTCGCCGCTACCTCAGTCGTTTCGGCTCAGAGCATTGCCATTGTAGGAGCCACTGCTCACACGATGGGGCCGCAAGGCACGATCGAGAATGCGACGATCGTCATTGAAGACGGTCGCTTCATTTCGGTTAGTGCAGGCGGTGCGGTGCCTGCTGGCGCCACGACCGTTGATGCAAGCGGTAAGATCGTTACGCCCGGCCTATTTACGCCGGTCGGCTCTCTCGGCCTCGTTGAAGTGGGATTCTCAGCAGGCCCGCTCGATGCCCTGCAGCGCGGGGACCAGTTCACGGCAAGCTTTGATATCGCTGATGCGTACAACCCTCGCTCGACGTTGATCGCTGTCAGTCGCATTGAGGGGATTACGCGAGCCATCATTACACCGTCAGCAGGCTTTCCGGATGAGATGGGCAATGTCGGTCATGTTTTGCACGGACTTGCGGCCATGGTGAATCTTGGGGGTGGCGACGACAGCCTCGAGGAACGCGCCATCGCGATGATGGTCAGCCTTGGCCAGGGCGGCAGCGGTCTTGCCGGTGG
>WTCH01000112.1 GCA_013138675.1 Woeseiaceae bacterium
CGGTCAGCAGGCTGAGGTTGAACTCGACTATCTGCCAGGCAAACGTTGGCAGGGGACCGTCGACTATGTGTATCCGGAACTCGATCCGGTTACGCGTACGCTGAAGGTGCGCATTCGCTTCGAAAACGAGGGTCAGGCGCTGCGGCCGAACATGTTTGCACGGGTAACACTGCTCGGCAATAACACGGAAGAGGTCGTGCACATTCCGCGTGAAGCGTTGATTCGTGGCGGGGCGGTGGATCGCGTCGTGCTGGCGCTTGGCGACGGGCGCTTCCGGTCGCAGGTTGTCGAGACGGGTGTTGAGTCCGGCGATCGTGTTGCGATTCGCGGTGGGCTCGCCGCGGGCGACGTCATTGTGACCTCGGGACAGTTTCTGATTGACTCGGAGTCAGACATCGACTCGGCGCTACAGCGAATGGAGCCGATGCAATGATCGAACGCATTATCCGCTGGTCAATTACGAACCGGCTGCTGGTCCTGATTCTGACCGGCTTCGTGACCGCGGGCGGCGTCTACGCTGTGCGGCAAACACCGATCGATGCGCTGCCGGATCTGTCCGATGTGCAGGTCATCATCAAGACGTCGTTCCCGGGGCAGGCGCCGCAGGTGGTCGAAGACCAGGTGACGTACCCGTTGACGACCGCGATGCTATCAGTACCAAAGGCGGTCACTGTGCGCGGTTACTCGTTCTTCGGCGACTCCTTCGTGTACATCATTTTCGAAGATGGCACCGATTTGTACTGGGCGCGTTCTCGTGTCCTCGAGTACCTGAACCAGGTGTCGGGCCAGCTGCCCGATGGCGCGAAGCCAGCGCTTGGGCCCGACGCGACAGGGGTCGGGTGGATCTTCGAATACGCGTTGCTTGATCGCAGCGGCCAGCACGATCTTGCTCAACTGAGGAGTCTGCAGGACTGGTTTCTCAAGTACGAACTGCAAACAGTCCCCGGTGTTGCTGAAGTCGCCACGATTGGTGGCATGGTCCGCCAGTACCAGGTTGTCGTGGACCCGGACAAGCTGCGCGCATTCGGCATTACGCTTGCCAAACTGAAGTCAGCCATTCGGCAAGGCAATCAGGAGACGGGCGGTTCGGTCATAGAAATGGGCGAAGCCGAATACATGGTCCGTGCCAGCGGATACCTGCAGAGTATTGACGACCTTGCGGCGATTCCCCTTGGCGTCAACGAGCACGGAACGCCATTATTGCTTTCTGATGTCGCCGAAATCCGTCTTGGCCCGCAGATGCGCCGTGGCATCGCCGATCTCGATGGCGAAGGTGAGGTCGTCGGGGGCGTGATCGTCATGCGCTCGGGTGAAAACGCGTCGGAGACTATTCGCGCGGTCAAACAACGCCTCGTGGAGCTCGAAGCAGGCTTGCCCGACGGCGTGGAGATCGTGACGACCTATGATCGCTCGACACTGATCGATCGTGCAGTTGACACGCTGCAGGGAAAACTCGTCGAAGAGTTTGTCGTGGTCGCACTGATCTGCGCCCTGTTCCTGTTTCACCTGCGTTCATCGATCATTGTCGTCTTGAGTCTGCCGGTCGGCATACTCGTCGCGTTCATTATCATGAACTGGCAGGGCATGAATGCGAACATCATGTCGCTCGGCGGCATCGCGATCGCGATCGGTGCGATGGTCGACGCAACGATTGTCATGATCGAGAACGTGCACAAGCGTATCGAAAAGGAACCACTAACCGATGACAATCGCTGGCGTATCGTCGCCGACGCCGCAACCGAGGTCGGCCGGCCACTTTTTTTCTCGCTTGTCATCATTACGCTGAGTTTTCTGCCCGTGTTTACACTCGAAGCACAGGAAGGGCGACTGTTCGCGCCACTCGCATTTACGAAAACCTATGCGATGGCCGCTGCGGCCGGCTTGTCCATCACGCTCGTGCCGGTGTTGATGGGCTATTTCATTCGCGGCAAGGTAACGGCCGAAGACAAAAACCCAATCAACCGTGCATTGATCGCGGTCTACCGGCCGGTCATCAATGCCGTCATTCGCTTTCCGAAGCAGACCTTGATTGTCGCCGCAGGGGTGCTGGTCATTGGCCTGTGGCCGGCTACACAGCTTGGTTCCGAATTCATGCCGCCACTGGATGAGGGCGACCTGATGTACATGCCGACGACCTACCCTGGTATTTCGATCGATAAGGCGCGAGAGATTTTGCAGCAAACCGACAAACTGATTCTGTCGGTACCTGAAGTGAAACAGGTATTTGGCAAGATAGGTCGCGCTGAGACCGCGACTGATCCGGCACCACTGACGATGATCGAGACAGTTATTCAGTTCAAGCCGCGCGAAGAATGGCGCGACGGCATGACGCCCGAGGCGCTGCGTGCCGAACTTGACCGTGTCGTACGATACCCGGGGCTAACGAACGCCTGGGTCATGCCGATCAAGACTCGCATCGACATGCTCGCGACCGGAATCAAGACGCCGGTGGGTATCAAGGTTGCGGGCCCGGACCTCAAGGTCATCGAGGGTATCGGTCAGCAACTCGAAAAGGTCCTCGCTGATGTCGATGGTACGGCGTCAGTGTATTCAGAGCGCGTCGTTGGTGGCCGCTATGTTGACGTCGATATTGATCGTGCGCGTGCTTCTCGATTTGGTCTCAACATCAACGACGTGCAGGACATTGTTCGTTCGGCCGTCGGTGGCATGAACGTTACGCAGACTGTCGAAGGTCTCGAGAGATATCCGGTAAACGTGCGCTACCCGCAGCGAGTGCGTGACTCAGTCGAGCAACTGAGGCTGTTGCCAATTGTCACACCGCAAGGTGCACGCATCGCGCTGGCAGACGTCGCAGACGTTCGGGTCGTCGATGGCCCACCTGTCATCAAGAGTGAAGATGCGCGTTTGAATGGGTGGACATACATCGACATCGCCGACCGGGATATCGGCTCTTATGTCGCTGAGGCGCAACGCATCGTCGCCGACAATGTGGACCTGCCTGCCGGTTACTCCCTCGCCTGGTCGGGACAGTACGAATACATGGTTCGCGCCAAAGAACGCCTGATGCTCGTCGGTCCGGTGACGCTCGCGATCATTGTGTTGCTCCTGTATCTCAACTTCCGCCGCTTTGCCGAGGTCTTGATTATTCTCGGCACGTTGCCGATGGCACTGATCGGCGGTCTCTGGTTGTTGTTCCTGCTCGGCTACGATCTGTCGGTTGCCGTCGGCGTCGGGTTTATCGCGCTCGCCGGTGTGGCAGTTGAAATCGGCGTCGTCATGCTGGTCTACCTGAACCAGGCCATAGGTCATCACATGATCGAGGCCGAAACACAGGGGCGCGCATTGGCACTTGCAGATGTGCAACAGGCCGTTATCGATGGGGCCTTATTGCGCGTGCGACCAATTATGATGACTGTCGCGGCGATTATTGCGGGTCTGCTGCCAATCATGCTCGGTGGAGGTACCGGTTCCGAAGTCATGCGCCGAATCGCCGCGCCAATGGTGGGCGGTATGGTCAGCGCGACATTACTGACGTTGGTGGTGATCCCGGCACTGTTCCTGCTTTGGCGCTCTCGTCAGTCGAGCAAGGGTCTGCCCTCGGCCGGATTGACGCCGTTATGAAATCCGCCCTGGTCACGGACGACCCTGGCATTGCCGTCATCGTCGTACTTGACCCAGACCAGGCCATGCGGGTCGCCGCGACCCGGCATATCGATAACTTTGATTTGCTCGCGCGTCGCGGCATCAAACACGTAGATGCGTCCTTCGCCATTACTTGTTACCCACATCTCCTCGCCGTTGGGCGCGAGTAATACGTGGTCGGACATGTAGCCGGAGAACACGGTTTCCGTCGGTCGACCTGAGGCGGTATCGACGATAGTCAAAGTGCGGCCGATGGCGCCTGTGGCTTCACCCTTGTTGGAAATCCAGATTTCCTTTTCATCGGCCGTCAACGTGCCACCATAAGGACCGGTTCCAGTAGCGGTCGACCACTCAACGGCGCCCGTGCCAGTATTGATCTTGGTGACGTTCGACGACCCGGACGCCGGAACATAAATATTCTCGCTTTTCGAATCGATGATGATCCAGTCGCCGCGATAACCGCTGTACGGATATTCGGCGACGACTTCCCAGCTCGTCGGGTCGATCTTCGTCACCCAGTACGGACGCAGCGCGGCCAATGAGCCACTGGCGACCCCGTGGGCGCCGCCAATTGCACCCCCGTCGCCACCGGGTTGCATCAGGATGTAGATGAACGCGTCATCGGTATAAGAAGTGTAGTTGCTGCCGCCAAGATCCTCGGAACGAATGCCGCCGATGATTTCATCAGTCTCAGGGTCGAACAGGAAAACATCGAGACCGTCGGGATCACTAATAAACG
The DNA here is from genome assembly GCA_013138675.1 of Woeseiaceae bacterium. Classification (GTDB taxonomy): domain Bacteria; phylum Pseudomonadota; class Gammaproteobacteria; order Steroidobacterales; family Woeseiaceae; genus UBA1847. The sequence goes on from WTCH01000112.1 coordinate 4,343, forward strand.
TATCGATCAACAGGTACTTGTCCTGGAATATCTGTGCGTGATGCGTGCGTCCACCGACGGCGAGTTGCTTAATGGGTTGTAGCGTGAGCGCATCGACTTTAAGCAAAGTGGCAGGGGTCCGCAGAATACTTCCCGGACCACCCATTGGTGATGGCGCCTGGCCGCTCGGCCCGATGATGTAAATGTAACGGCCGTCGGAGCTCAGGACGGTGGTGTGGACTGCACCCCTTAACTCAATCGGCATTTCACGCGATGCAATAATTTCTTTTGTTCGGGCGTTGCCGACAACGACGCTGGTCGACTTAGCTGTGGTTGTCCCGGGTGGTGCGCGGCGAGCGTTGGTGCCGACGTTCTCGTAAAAATACAGCTCGCCGGCTTCGGGGAAGAACACCTGCTCGCCGGCTTCGTAAGTGGCCAGGACCTTTACATCGTAGTCACGCTTCAGGCTGCCGGTCTTGGCGTGGCGCGTCCAGTCCTCGAGGACCGTGTCGAAAGACATGATGTCCATGACCTTGCGGTCACGGTCGGAAACGTAAAACACGGTCTCGGGTTCTTTCGCCGCTTCGATCGCGGCGAGTTGCGTACGCCAACTCGAAATTTGCTCTTCACTTACCGGGCCGCCGGAAAGACCGCCAAGATAGACAGCAAGTGCAACCAGATCATCGGCATCCGGATTGAGCTCCGTGACGATGACCCCCATCTGTGGATTGGAGTCGAGCTGCTCCTGGATATCCATTGGCGTCGGACCCTGTTGCAAAGTTGGGCCCACTCCGCCTTCGGCGTTATCGCCATGGCAGACCCAGCAGGACACATGTTCGAAATACAGGGCTTTGCCGCGTTTGGCCAGTGTTGCGGGATCCTCTTGTGCCAGGGCGGTGTTGCCGACAAGAAGGCCAATTAAAATCAAGGGAGTGGATCGCATGGCAAAGCCTTCGCTGGTATCGTAGAATTTCGAAAATAATAGCAAGAATC
>WTCH01000344.1 GCA_013138675.1 Woeseiaceae bacterium
GTCGGCGCACAGATTCTGCGCGACCTCGGTTTGTCCAAAATCCGTGTATTATCAGCACCCAAGCACATGTACGCGATCTCAGGATTCGATCTCGAGATCACGGAGTACGTTGAGGAATAGCAGGCCCTGATGGACAAGATAAAGACAACGGAAGGCGACCTGATCATTCGCGATGCGCGTTTCGCGATCGTGGCGGCTCGCTTTAACGATTACATCGTCGACTCCCTGCTCAAAGCATCGGTTCGCTGTCTGCAACAGCATGGCGCCGCGGATGCCGACATCGAGATCTTTCGTGTACCAGGCGCTATTGAAATGCCGCTTATGGTGGACAAGGTTGCGGGCTCGCGCCGCTTTGACGGCGTCATTGCGTTGGGTGCGGTCATTCGTGGCGGTACGCCGCATTTCGATTACGTCGCCGGTGAGTGTGTGCGCGGTATAGCCGCCTCAAGTAGTAAGCACGGTGTACCCGTGGGATTTGGGGTTTTGACAGTTGACAGCATCGAGCAAGCCATCGAGCGCGCCGGTACCAAAGCCGGTAACAAAGGCGAAGAAGCTACGCTTGCCGTCATCGAGATGGTCAACACGCTGCGACGCGTCGAATGACCAAAGGCACTTCATCAGGTGCGAGAACGCGAGCTCGCGAGTTGCTCGTGCAAGCGCTTTATCAAAAGCAAATCGCAGGTCATGAATGCGCCGAGTTGCTCGAGCAGTTTCACGAGCAGGCGGCTTACGAGCGCGTCGACAAAGAGTTCTTCGATGAGTCGCTGCCGATTATTTGCGAATCGCAGGAATCGCTCGAGAAAAAAATCGATGACCTGATCGACCGACCGCTTGAACAGCTCGACCCGGTTGAATTGTCCGTGTTGTTGATCGGTGTCTACGAACTCGAATCGCGCATTGACGTACCGTATCGAGTCGTTATCAACGAGGGTGTAAATCTCGCGAAGCGATTTGGCGCTCTCGATGGTCACAAGTACATCAACGCGTGCCTGGATGTTGCCGCGCAATCCCTGCGCAGCACCGAGACCGGTGGATGAGTTTGAACTGATCCAACGCTACTTCGTCCGTGACGGCGAAGCGCGCGGTGTGACGACGGGCATCGGCGATGATGGTGCCGTGCTGCAACCCGAGCCGGGCCGCGAAATCATCACGGTCATCGACACGCTTGTAGAAAGCGTCCATTTTCCCGCGGATAGTTCGCCGGCCGACCTCGGCTATCGGTGTGTTGCAGTCAATCTTTCCGATATTGCAGCGATGGGCGGCCGGCCATTGTGGATGACGCTGGCGCTTACGATGCCCGGCTCGGATGAAGAATGGTTGAGCGGATTTGCGGGCGGATTGCACGAGGCTGCGGCAGAACACGATGTGTCGCTGGTTGGCGGTGACACAACGCGCGGCGATTCGATTGTCATCAGTGTTCAGATTAGCGGTGACATCGCAGAAGGGGCGGCTGTACATCGGTCGGGCGCCCATGCCGGCGACACGATTTATGTAACCGGCACGTTAGGCGATGCTGGTGCCGGCTTGGCATTGTTGTCGGCCGGTAATTCCGATGACTACCTTTTGCAGCGATTCCTGCGGCCGACCGCAAGAGTTGCGGCCGGCCAGGCGCTCCCGGGTTTGGCAAGCGCAGCAATTGACATCTCCGACGGCTTACTCGGTGATCTGCAAAAGTTGCTTGACGCGAGTGGTGTGGGGGGTGAGGTTCGACTAGAGGCGCTGCCGATATCCGATGCTTTGAAAGCGGCATTCGACAAGAAATCACAACGACGTTTTGTCCTGACTGCGGGCGACGACTACGAGCTGTGTTTTACCTCATCACGTGATGTTCCACCTGAGCTGGGCGGAGTGCCTGTCACCGCGATCGGAACGGTTACTGATGGGGATTCCCTCGTATGTCGAAATCACGGCGAGATTGTAGAGCTCGCCGACAGCGGATACCGTCACTTTCAATGAACGATTCCGGCAAAAATCTCGCGCGACAGGTAATGACCGATCCGGTGCATATCCTGGCATTCGGCTTTGGCACGGGTTTGGCACCTGTCGCGCCCGGTACGGTCGGATCGCTGGTTGGCGTCCTGCTGGCCTGGTTAACGCTGGATCTGGGCCTGATAACACAGATATGCGCGGCGGTCTTTCTATTTGTCGTAGGCATATGGATTTGTGGGGAGAGTGCTCGCAGGCTTGGGATCCACGACCACGGGGGCATCGTCTGGGACGAGATTGCAGGTATGTACGTTGTGCTGATTGTGGCGCCAACCACGGTGTGGGCGTGGATACTCGCATTTGGGCTGTTCCGGGCCTTTGATATTGTCAAACCCTGGCCGATTCGCGACCTGGATCACAGAATACATGGAGGTGTGGGAATTATGCTGGATGACCTCGTAGCCGCCCTGTATGCCGCATTATTGCTGGTTTTTCTGGGGTCGCTAATGAACTGAACATTGAGAAGAAATGGCCACTCCAGTGAGCAACATTGAGCGCCCGAATGACGTTCCCGAGAAGATCGGCAAATACGTCATCATCAACAAAATCGGGAAGGGCTCGACCGGTATGGTCTACCTGTCGCACGATCCGTATTATCGCCGTGACGTCGCGATCAAGGTCTACGACATCGAGGAAGACTCCGATGCCGACAAGGCCAAAGTCTCTCGCAAGATGTTCTTCAACGAAGCACACATGGTCGGCATGCTGCAGCATCCGAACATCATGCCGATTTATGACGCGGGCGAGGAAGACGGCAAGTACTACGTCGTAACCGAACACATTCAGGGCGCGCGCACACTCGCCGCCTATTGCCGGCCAGATAATCTGCTGCGCGTCGACGATGTTGTCGAGATCATCTACAAATGCGCCAAGGCGCTGCACTATGCACATGGCCGCGGCGTCATCCATCGCGACATCAAACCATCAAATGTCATGCTCACGATCGACAATGACGTCCGCATTATTGACTTCGGTATTGCCATCGTCAGTGACTCGGAAGTCTCACGTATCGAGGGCATTGCCGGTTCACCGAGCTACATGTCGCCCGAACAGGTGCAGTCGGAAGAACTGACGCCGCGTTCGGACCTGTACTCACTGGGCGCCGTCATGTACGAACTGCTGACGGGTTTCCGGCCGTTCCGTGCTGACAACCTGTCAAAACTACTGCATCAGATCGTCTACGCAACACCGCCGCCGATTCACACCTATCGCGACGACCTGCCGGAAGAACTCGAGAACGCCGTTGCTGCGACGATGCTCAAGGACCCCGGCACGCGTATCTCGAGTGGTGCTGCAATGGCAGCCGAACTGACGCGCGTTTACAAAGACCTCCGGCAGAAATACGACAAGCTCGATAACCAGGAACATTTCGACGTCCTTCGGAGCCTGACCTTCTTCCACGAGTTTTCGCATGCCGAGATCTGGGAAGTACTGCGGGCATCCGACTGGCATGAGTACAAGGACGGCGATGACATCGTCAAGGAAGGCGAGATCGACGACCGCTTCTACATCATTGTGACCGGTACGGTGTTTGTGCAGGCCAATGGCAACAACATCGGCGGCCTGTCCAACGGCGACTGTTTCGGTGAAACAAGTTACGTTCGCGGCGCCAAGCGCCAGGCCTCGATCAAGGCAGATGGCGCTGTGACGATTCTACGTGTCAGCTCGACGCTGATGGAGCAAGCCTCGTCTGCTTGCCAGCTGCGTTTCAACAAGGTTTTCCTGCGCTCCCTGATCCAGCGCCTGCAAGGCACGACCTGAAATTGTAGGAGCGGCTTCAGCCGCGACTATTGTAGACTAGCCCCTGAACCTGTTTGGGGAATTCAATGAAAAAAATACTCGCCGCGCTACTAAGCGCGCTCTTGGTCTATTCAATCCCGGTATCTGCCAGCGAACTTAACGATAGCGTCAAGATAGACTACGACGAATACCTCGCAGAACTTTGGGATCATTTTCACCAGAATCCTGAGCTCTCGCTGGTCGAATTCAAGACGGCCGAGCGCATGGCTGCCGAGCTGCGTGCGGCCGGTTTTGACGTCACTGAGGGCGTGGGTGGCACAGGCATTGTCGCGATGCTCGAGAATGGCGATGGTCCGCTGGTCATGATGCGTGCCGATATGGACGGCCTCCCGGTCGAAGAGAAATCCGGATTGCCGAACGCGTCGAAAGCAATGCAGGAAGATCCGATCACAGGCAATACAGTGTCTGTGATGCATGCCTGTGGTCATGATGTGCATATTACGAGCCTCGTCGGCACAGCCCGACAAATGGCGGCGCGCAAGGACGAGTGGAGCGGAACACTCATGCTGATCGTGCAGCCGGCTGAAGAGCGGGTGCTGGGCGCGCGGGCCATGCGCGACGACAAGGTCTGGGAGCGCTTCGGCACACCCGACTACGCCCTTGCATTTCACGTTGGCGCCGGAAGTCCGGCTGGCAAGATCGACGCGCCCGAAGGACCTTCCTACGCGGGCGCCGATACCGTCGATATCATCGTTCACGGCGTCGGAGCTCACGGTGCCAGCCCGCACCGCGGTAAGGACCCGGTATTGATCGGCAGCCAGATTGTGGTCGCACTGCAAACGCTGGTCGCGCGCGAGCTTGCCCCACATGCGCCGGGCGTTGTAACGGTTGGTTCGTTTCATTCTGGCACCAAGCACAACATCATTTCGGACCGCGCACATCTGCAGCTGACCGTAAGAAACACCAACGAGGAAACGCGTAAAATCCTGCTTGAGGGAATCGAGCGCATTGCCATCAACGTGGGCCGGGCCGCAGGTCTGCCCGAAGACAAATTGCCGGAGGTCATCGTATCGAACGAGTTCGTGCCGCCGACCTTGAACGACGTGCAACTGGCAAGGCGTCTGAAGATCGCCTGGGAAGAGGCGATGGGCGCTGACGCATTGTACGAGGAACCACCGCAGGGCATGGGTGCCGAGGACTTTCCATTCTTCACAGTCGACCCGAGTATCACCAGTGTTTACTGGGGAATTGGCGGGACACCGCAGGCCGAC
>WTCH01000154.1 GCA_013138675.1 Woeseiaceae bacterium
CCGATGGCGACACACCACCAGAAAACCATCATGTGCAGGTCGTAGGTTTCGGCGCTGAGTTCGGTTATGCCGCGCGGCATATTCAGCGCCCAGTCGGCATTCGCTGCACTCGCCCAGGTCAGGCCGAGCAAGCTCAGAAAAGATTTTCGTAGCATTAGATTGTTCACCGTCGTGGCCGCTAAAAAAGGGCCGTTTTCTAATAAAAATCGTCGGGTGGTGGTTGCTTCGGCGAAAAAGCTTGCAAAGTGTACTGAAAGGTCGCGGGGCATGCAATCCTGAAATACACTTGACCCATGTGGAATATCTTGTGTTTACAAGGCCTTACGGGTCAGTGGTTTCGCATGCCGATCTGTCCGGCATCAACGCGGAACTCCCCGCCGGCAGATCGGCGCCCGCCGCCCCAGCAATGTCCATAGACAAGTTCAAGCTCGAACTTGAGTTCGAGGCTCATTTCCTTGATCTCGTCGGGGACGCAATGACGCGCCCCGATCGCACTGAAGTCATCCACCAACGACCCTGTGTTCTCGTACGTGACCGTCATTCGGTCGACATCCAGGACCGGGTCACGAAGCCCTGCCCTGACCAACGCGTCACCGACATCGTGCATATCAGCGAAGGGTTCGTGTCGGAGGCCCCTCAGGCTGTCCGGCCCGAGAGTCGCAAACAGGAAAAGGCCGTCTTGCCGCAACACACGTGATACCTCGGAAAACACCGGTGCAGAATCCGGTATCCAGGGCAGCAACTGGTTAGCAAAAACGACATCGACGCTGTGATCCGAAAAAGGCAGTGCGGCCGCGTCTGCCTGCACAAAAGCTGTTTTTGACAGCCAGGACTTTTTTGATCGGGCCTTCTGCAGCAGCTTTGGCGACAGATCGACGGCCAGAATTTGAGCACGTTTGAAGCGGCGTTCGAGCGCGCGACCAGCTGAGCCTGTCGCCGAGCCGAGGTCAACAACGTATTTGGCGTCGATGGTGATGGGCTTGAGTCGTGCCAACAGGCCGTCGCGGGTTGTGGCGAGAACGAAGTCGGCGGAGTCGAACGTGCCTGCGGCACCGTCAAATCGTCGTTGCGCATCGGCTGGGCTCATGGCCCCGAACGTTACCACGCTTTGTTGCTGAAACACGCCAATAGACGCGTGGCCACTTTGATACCGCAACACGATAATTGGACGATGCGTTGGGCGCCGATTACGAGCAGATCACTGGCACTGGTCGCCTGGTTCTGGCGCAGGATCAGCGAAGCGGTTTGTCCGCTTTGTTGTGTGTTTTGCGGTGCCCGGCAGTTTGATGCCCCGGTTTGCGACGGATGCCTGGGTGATCTTGTGCGTGTGACCGACCCTTGTGGCAATGAGCCGCCGTTCATGTTCGTCATCGCGCCATACGAGTACGCGTTCCCGATCGATGCGGCGATTAAGGCCCTGAAGTTTCGGCGCAAGTTATTCTACGCGCCGGCCCTTGCGCACCTGCTGATGTTGTCATTGCCCGCCTTCCCCGACGACGTCGACGCGCTGTTGCCAATGCCTTTGCACTGGCGGCGGCACGGGCTGCGAGGATTCAACCAGGCGACCGAGATCGCAAGGCCAATCCGGAGGGCTACCGGCCTGCCATTCATTCGCAACGTTGTCCGTTGTCGCAACACGCCCTTCCAGTCCGGCCTTACCGCCGCGCAGCGCAAACGCAACCTGAAGAGTGCCTTCGCCGTGAAAGGAGATTTGTGTCATCGGCACGTACTGATTGTCGACGATGTAATTACGACCGGGGAGACGTGTCGGCAACTTGCTGACGTTTTGCTTGGCGCCGGCGCGAAGCGAGTCAGCGTTCTGGCTATTGCGCGGGCAAGACCGGGGTAAACGCGTAGTGCAAAACGATGCCGATAAAGATCACGAGGCCAATATGGTGATTGTGCAGGAAGGCGGCAAAACAGCCGGCAGGCTGGCGGTCGCGGGCCAGCCATTGATGGTATGCCATCAGCCCTGCGGCGCCGGCAACCGAGAGGAAATACCAGAAGCCGAGTTCAGCAAGCAGCCCGATGAGAATCAGCGCCGCAAGCATCAGGATCTGTAGCCCGGCGATAACGAACAGGTCTACCTCACCAAATAACAGCGCTGTCGATTTCACGCCCAGCTTGCGATCGTCTTCGCGGTCGACCATGGCATAAAACGTGTCGTAGATGACGGCCCAGATGACGGCAACGCCGAAAACGAGCCACGCGAGCTGCGGCGTACCCCCGGTCTGCGCGGCGAAAGCCATCGGTACGGCCCAGCCGAATGCGGCTCCGAGGACAAACTGCGGAATTGACACCCAGCGCTTGATGAACGGATAGGCGACGGTCAGCCCGGCCGCAATAATCGCGAGCAATCTTGCCGGGCGGTTGAGCATTGTTGCGAGGCCGATCGCGATCAGCGACAGCGCGACGAACAGGACGAGTGCCTCCATCGGTGCGACGGCGCCCGATGCGATAGGCCGTGTACGCGTACGCTCGACGTAGGGATCGATCTTGCGATCAACGTAATCGTTTAGGACGCAGCCGGCTGAGCGCATGATGAATACGCCGACGACGAAAACGACGAACAGTCCCTGGTCCGGGTGCCCTTCTCCGGCAAGCCACAATGCCCAGAGCGTTGGCCACAGTAACAACCAGAGGCCGATCGGCTTGTCGACGCGCATGAGCTTGCCGTAGTTGCGCAATTGCGCAACGATGTTTTTCTTCAGCTTCGGTGACAGGATGTTCTTCATCGCGGCGGATTATACCTTTCCGTAGCGTCCGGCATCGCCAAGCCAGCGACGTACGATTGCGGCACCGATTCCCGGCGTTTCCCGAA
>WTCH01000126.1 GCA_013138675.1 Woeseiaceae bacterium
AATCGCGAATTGGTGTACCCGTTTTTCAGGATCGAGATCCTGGAAAATCAGTTCGAAACGGCACAAAACCGCGACCAAATAAAGAGAACCGAAGATTTCCTGACGGGCACCCGCATATCTGCAACGCTGGGCTGGTCCGATGAGGGTTTTGGCGCTGATCGTGACGCGGCCCTGTACTGGCTCAGCGCCAGCCGATCGTTTGGTGATCTCGCGAAGTCAGCTGTACTTCTGCAGGCAAACGCGAGCGGTCGCGTCGAAAGCGGTGACACAGTGAATGCAATGCTCAGCGCGAGCGCCCGCTTCTATAAGCAGCAGTCCGATCAGCGCACCTTCTTTACGACGATTTCCGCCACGTACGGCAACAACCTGGATCTCGACAACCCGGTCGAGCTCGGCGGCGACACCGGCTTGCGCGGATACCCTCTGCGTTACCAGTCCGGCGACTCGAAGATACTGCTAACCGTGGAGCAGCGTTATTTCTGGAATTGGTACCCGTTTCGCCTGTTCCGCGTCGGTGGCGCCGTATTCGCCGACACCGGTCGCACCTGGGGCGACAATCCCCTCGGCGGCGAGAGCCTGGGCTGGCTCAGCGATGTCGGCTTTGGTCTGCGTTTAGCACCAACGCGTACGGGCACGCGCAGCGTCATTCATATTGATCTTGCGTTTCCGTTGGATGGAGATGATTCGATCGACAGTGTGCAGTTTCTGATCGAATCCAAGAAGAGCTTCTAATCGCAGAGCCCGGTCATTTTCGCCTTGGTCTCGGCGATGGTTGCAGCAGCATCCTTCTTGCTCAGGTACTCGCGCTCGCCATCCTCGCCTGTGCGGTACAGCTGCGGTGCATTCAGGTAAGAATCGTAAATTTCCGTGGCGCGCTTGCAGTAGTAAGCTTCGGCTTTTTCGCGCTCCGCCCGATCCTCGGCAGTTTCACCCGGGTAGGCATAGCCGCCAGACTCGGGTTCCTCTGCCGGCCCTTCGGTCTCGTCCAGTGAGCCCGTCGACAACCAGACCAGTTGCACGGAGATCGCATCTTCGTGATCCGGTGTATCGCTGTAATGGATTTTTCCGAACTCGTCGACCCACGTGTAAATAGGCGTCATCGTGTTGACGAAGTGCGTTTTGCCGAACGCATCCACCCACTTCCAGACATCGGCGTTCGCGCTCAGGCAAACCCCGAAAAGCAGTATTAATGTGGCAAGCAGTCGCTTCATGGACCCTCCAATACCCGTAATTATGGGCTTTTGGGACCACAAATCCCTTGATTGGCGTCACATATTGAGCACTTGGATTGGCTTCAATTGCAGTTAGCCAGACCGTTGATCCAGTCCGTCACCAGGGTGACGCCATCCGCGTCCACGATACTGGACCCAAGTGGCGGCATGCCGACGGGGTCTCGCCGGTTCATGCGCTCGACGAGCACGGATCGCGACGCATCGCCAGGTGCGATAATTCTCGCCATCGTCAGGCCAAGGCCCCCTTCTTCGGGCACGACATCGCAAGCATTTATATTGCCGATCGAGGTTGTGAAGCGCAGGTCTACGTTAACCGGCGTCGGTCCACCGGGCTGGTGGCACTGCGCACAGTTCGTATGCAAATACGCGCGCGCCCTGTCGCCAAGCGCAGCGCCTGTGTCCATCGGGTCTGGCAGGACCGGCAACATAGCCGGTGTACCCTGAAGTGGCGACGAGAACATTGAAATTGTATCGAGCGTCTCGAGCTGGCCATGCGTGCGACCGGTTTGCGGATAGGTGAAATCACGATTCATCTGGCTGGTCTCGGGGCCAAGCGCAACCCCCGCCGTCGCAGTGTGACAGCCGAGACACTCGGCCTCATCCGGGAATATCCAGTCTTGCCCGCTGATGTTCGAGATCTTGCCATTTCGAATACGAGTCGCTTCAGTCTCGGCCACGTTCCATTCGTAGGTATAGCCTGCCCAGACGCCGTCCGGATGGCGCATGAGGTGGCGCGTTTCGATCAGCCGCCCGTTCAACCGGAAATTCTTGACAAGTACCGTACCGGCCGGAAATGCCCAGTCGTCCTCCGCGTCGATCGATATCGACGTACCATTTGGAATGCCTATGTGTCGATCTTTAGCGGCATCATCCGACCAGAACGGCGCATTAATATCGTAGGGAACCAGGCCGCTATACGGCAACGCGGTGTTTCCCGGATCGACGCATCCTGAGGCTGACAGCAGGTCCGGAACCTGGTCGGTGCCGCCGCCCGTCTGGATCAATTGCATTATTCGTCCGCTGTTGATGTCCGTGTAGTAAAGCTCGCCGTCCTGATCGATACCGAACGACGACGGGCCGGTCGACGTGTTGATGAGTTCCTCATTCGTGTACCCGTCCATACCGTCGGACTGCAACGCCCAGATCCGCCCCGACAGATAGTCCGCAAAAACATAGCGTCCGTACAGTCCCGGAATACTCGTTCCTCGGTAGACGAACCCGCCGGTAATCGAGCCATTGCCGCTGCCGTGGGGATACTCGCTTACGGGCTCCTCGAAGGGCCCGCTGCAACCGGACGACTCGAAATCATGCGCGCCTTCGCGGCAGTCCCAGCCGTAATTGCGATCGGCCAGAATCAGGTTCACTTCTTCCCAGGCGTTCTGGCCGACGTCCGCCGCCCAGAGATCGCCAGTCGGTTCATCGAAACTCCAGCGCCACGGATTGCGCAGTCCCCAGGCATAAATTTCGGGACAGTCATCGGCGTTTGATTCTGTCGGCCCACATTTCGTATTTCCAAAAAACCGATTGCCGAGCGGAATAGCATAGTCGGCGCCAGTTCCGATAACGTCGATTCGCAACATCGATCCGAGCAATTTGGTCGTATCCTGTGCCGTTTCGTTCGGATCTCCGCCGCCTCCACCATCGCCAAGACCGAAATACAACAGTCCATCCGGGCCAAAGGCGATGTCGCCGCCATTGTGGTTACTCGCGAATTGGTCGACTTCGATAATTTGCTGCTGCACAGTTCCCGCCCCCGGAGAATTGACGTCATCCAGTATGAATCGGGTCACGATGGAATGAAGTCTCGGCCCGCCCGATCCCTCGATCGTGTACGACAGGAACACTTCGGGGACAGCCGGATAGTCAGGGTGGAACGTCATGCCCAGCAACCCGCCTTCATTGGCGGATGTGCTCGCCGTACCGGTGAGGTCGAGAAACGGCGTAAGGCTAACAGCGTTGTCTGGATCGAATGTCACGACCCTGCCGTTCTTTTCGAGCACGAACCAGCGCGGATTGGCGACCGGTTCGACAAGTACCTTGGTCGGTGCACTAAGGCCAGGCAGGTTTGGAAACGCATTCGTAACATCAATCGTGCCCAGCGTCGCCCGCGCGGGCGCAACACACGTCATGTTGTCCGGGCGCGCATCGAGGCCAACCGTGGCGGGTGGTGGCGGTGGTGGTGGATTGTTGTTATTTCCGGAGCTGCCACCGCCACAAGCCGTAAGCAGCAAGCAAGGGAACGCAGCCAACAATAAGAAAGTGGGAGGGCGAAAAATCATGGTTGAACTATATCGACAACCCGGGTCGACAAGGCGTTCATTTTACATCTCAACTGTCGCAGATCAGCGACGGCTGGCAAGCATGGAAGGACGCAATTCGCCGACAGACGAGCAACCCATGAGGAACATGTCGCGCTCGATCTCGTCTCGCAACAAGCCGACTGCCCTGTCGACACCGGCGGGGCCCGCACCGGCCAACGCGTAGAGATACATACGACCGCCTGAGCATGCCGTTGCGCCCATCGCGAGCGCCTTCAACACATGAGTTCCACGACGAATGCCGCCATCGACGATGACTTCGATATCGCCGCCGACGGCATCGAGGATAGCTGCCAGCTGGTCAAATGGCGCACGCGAACCATCGAGCTGCCGTCCACCGTGATTGGAGACCATGATCGCACTGGCGCCGACATCGACACTGCGCCTCGCATCATCAACTGACATGACACCCTTGATCGCAAACGGGCCACCCCACTCCTCGATCATCGCTGCGACATCGTCCCAGTCGATAGTGCGCTTCAACTGTGAGTCCAGGTATTCCATGACCGATTGTTGGCGTTTCGAGCCCGCTTCGATTGTGGCTGAGATATTCGGCAGATCGAACTTGTCACGTAGCAGGTAATTGAAGGTCCAGCTCGGGTGTGTTGCAAAGCTGAGCAGGCTGCGAGGCGTCAGCTTTGGCGGTGTCGTCATGCCGGTGTGGTGGTCGCGCTCGCGATTGCCAGCGACGATCGTATCGACAGTCAAAGCCAGCGCGCCAAAATTTGCCGCCTTGCAGCGCGCGACCAAATCGCTGGTCAGCCCGGGGTCGGTATGCACATAGATCTGGAAAAATTTTGCAGCATCATTGCGTGCACCGAGTTCTTCGATGCTGCGCGTGCCTATCGTCGACACGCCAAACATTGTGCCGTACTTTGCTGCGGCATCCGCGATCGCGAACTCGCCGTCATGGTGAAACAGGCGCTGCATCGCCGTCGGCGCGAATAACAATGGCATGTCGAGTGTTTGACCGAGAACCGACACTGACATGTCGACTTCATCGATACCAGCAAGCACATTCGGAACAAGATCAACGGCATCGAATGCGGCCGTGTTGCGCGCCATCGTGACCTCGTCATCCGAGCCGCCATCAATGTAGTGAAAAATCGGGGATGGCAAGCGTTGCTTAGCCAGCTTTCGAAAATCGCTCGTTCGGTAACAGTTCTTTAGGCGCAATGCGGTCAACCGGTTACTTTGCCTCGAGTTCTTCAATCCTGCGCTGCTGTTCCTGGATGACCCGGGTTAGTACGGCAACGACATCCATCGCACTCAGTCCCTGGCGGTCGCCTGTGGCAACCAACTCTGGAACATCCTCAGCGATGAACCCCACGTAGGATTCCGTAGTATCTGACTTGTAGTTGAACTGCACCGGCTCGAGCGCTGCGAGCGCAGCAAGCGCCTCTTCGAGGCTGAGTTCACTGATGTTTTCTTTGCGACTGCGTGACGAACTGTTGGTCCACACACCGCCTGCCGTCACATGTGCTCCGCTGGTCATCTCAAGCGGATGCAGGGGTCGCGAAACGCCGATACCCACCA
>WTCH01000095.1 GCA_013138675.1 Woeseiaceae bacterium
CACCGTCGTCGGGCTGAATCTGCCAGAAGCCGGTGGCGGGCACGACACCGGCCCACGCGTTGTCACCCAGAACGTCGCCATCAATCGTCGGAGTCGATGACAGTTCGTGGGCATCCATCGCGGGTGGTGAGGTGGGGCGCTCCTGGGCGTTCGCCGCAAATGCCAACAAGAACAGGCTGAGTAGCAGGGCTGACCTAATCTTCATGAACTCTATCGAAAGTCTGAAGGTCGAATATTGACACATCAGCGGAGCTCATTCATATGGTCGTTAAAGCAGGACCGGTATGTGTTTTCCGATATGCAAGACCGAGCTTTCCGGGTGCACAATTGGAGAACGCCTAATTCTGGAGGCCGTCGTGAGCAACATTTATCCCATACTGCTAATGGCTTCCGTTCTCGCGGCTTGTGCGACCAGGACCGTCAATGAAGCGCCGCACGATCCACTGCAGGACTACGCAGAAGTCGATGCGGCCACCATTCTTGACGCACCGGCGCCGGTGCCCGGTAGCTTCGCGCCCGAACACCTGTACCAGGTCGAACGTGGTGAGTACCTGGTCGAACTGTTGGGATGTGGAGCCTGCCACACCGACGGCGCGCTCGACGGCGTACCTGACTTCGATCGGGCGCTAGCCGGATCGCAAATCGGGATCGCCTATAGCAATCCTCTCGGTGCCGACAATCCGGGCGTCATTTATCCGGCGAACCTGACGCCGGATGAAGAAACAGGCATTGGTGCATGGAGCGACATTCAGATAGAGCGTGCCATTCGTGCCGGGCTAGGTCGTCATGCCGGTAAACAAATTGCAGCCATGCCGTGGCAGGGATACGCCAAGCTTTCGCAGGAAGATATGACCGCGATCGTCGCGTACCTGCGCAGCATCAAGCCCGTATCGTACAAAGTGCCCGACGAAGTACTGGCTGGCGAAGAAGCCGAACACCCGTTCGTGTACTTCGGGGTCTACCGGAGCCACATCGAATAATAGCTAGGTCCTCGCAGACAGGATCCGGTCGATGATCTCAAACGGCAGGTCGCCCGCATGCAATGAAATTGCGATGATGGCATCGGAACTCAGGTCGCCTGCCGGCCGAATAAATCCCTGAAGCCAGGCTATGCTTTCGTCTGCTTCGATCACGCCGAGATCATTTGCGTCGACGTTGAACCTGAAGTTTCCGTAGCACAGTGAGCTGCCACGCACCCTGAACTTTGTCGGACTGCCGGATTCGATCAGCGCGTACACCCGCAGCTCGCCACCGTCGGAGGCGTCGACCTGCCAGGTGTACCAGCCGTCATCCGACGGTACATTGAAGTTAGCACCCAGAGACTCGCTTCCTATGGCGGCGGCGACAAACAGCGCGATCAACAGCAGACGGATCGCCGTTTTCATCAGGCGCCACCCGCCAGTGCCGCGTCGATGACCTCCATCATGAGGTCGCTATCCATGATGGACAGCATTTGGAGCAAATCGCGCTTTTCATTGATGTTCGTGCTTTCCTTGTAAAGCTGCAGTACGCCTTCGTCATAACCGGAGATCAGCATGCCCTCCAGGGCGGCTTCCCGGATGTCGTCGGTTTCAGCGTCACGATAGATCTCCATCAACGTCGCGTTGACATCGTCTCCACCGGCGATGCCCAAGGCCTGGATAAGCTCTTCTGTAAATCCGCTGCTCTCGCTTAGCGCTTGAAGTCTGTCGACGGCGCCCATAACGCCGAGCATCTCGACCGCAGCCTGGAACTCATCGGCATCCGACGCATTCGTCGCAATGGCATGCACGGCATCAACGTCGCCTGCAATCATGTAGGCCTCGAGAACCGCTGCACGTAAATCTTCGTCACCCGAACTATAGAGATCCTGGAGTCCGGCAAGTGCTTCGGCATTGCCGCCGATACCGATCATGCGCACGGCCTCGCTGCTGAGCTCGGGGTCGTCGCTACGTGCAACGTCGAGCAGCTTTGCCTGCGCTTCCGGCAGGTCAATCTGGCTCAGTACAAACAGTGCGCGTTCTTTGACTTCATCAGTGTTCTCGGCATCGAGTACCTTAATAACCAGCGGCAGCGCGCGCTCCGGTGGCGCGGAGATCAGCGCTTCCAGTGCCGCAATTTTCAGAATTTCAGTCGAATCTTCAACATCGCTGACTGCAGTTTGTGCAAGGCTCACACTCATCGCGAGCAAGGCGACGGTGGCAATAATTAGTTTGGGACGGATGATCATGTTTGAATTCCTGGTTGGCTGGTATCTGTCTCATTCGATACATCACGCGATAGTTTGGTTAGCATCACGTTGAGTTCAAATATGAGTTGCGCTTGAAGAGCCGCAGCGTCTTCGGGCGAGATGTCTTCGGTAGCAAGCTGCAGGAGGACGGGTTCAAAGGCACGGAATACGCGAGCCAGGCTCTGCGAGTTGTTTTGTTCAGCAGCGCGTTCGAAAAGCCGGTTCTGTTCGATGATCTGTAGCGCGAGCATGCTCCGATCGGTGGCGGAATCGGTCGGTAGAGTGGACAGTTCCTGGAACGTGTCACGGAAGTGCACCTGAACTCCGCGTGTAAATGCGCCGGGCACGGTAGCCGGTGCCATGATCTCCGGATCTACGCGGGTCATGTTGAGACCAATACCGATCGCCAGCGCGGCTGCGATTGCCGCACCCCAAACGAATGACCACGGATTGAACGAACGAGCCGGGCTTTGCGCCTTGACGCGTTCCTGCCTCGCGGCACGGTCAATTGCGTCATGCCAGCGCTCAACCGTGTGCGACGGTACGGCCGGACTGTCAGGCTCGGACATGCCATTGAGTTGCTGGCACAGCTTTTCATAGTTTGCGGCAACGGCAGCGTCGGAATTGATAGCTTCCTCAACCTGCTGCCGCTCGCGCTTACTCAGGCCGTCGTTGTAGTAATAAAGAATAAGAGTGTCTTCGTTCATGTTTCTTCACCTTTAAGGCTGCCCATGCGCACTCGCAATTTTCGTACGGCGCGAAAGATGCCCTGTTTGACTGCGCCGACGTCGGACCCGACTTCCTCGGCAATTTCCTTGAGACGCCACTGCTCGAGGTGCTTGAGGACAAAGCAGACCCGCTCGAATTCGCTGAGATGAGTCATCGCGGCTGACAAGCGCTTGCCGAGTTCATGTTCGGCCTGCACGGTCTCTGGCGTGTCCGCATCATCTTCAACATCTGTTTCCAGTGGCTCGAAGGCGGCGGGCCTGTTCTTCCTGAGCAATTGCAGAGCCGCATTGATGGCGATGCGGTGGATCCAGGTGTCAAGTCGGGCCGTGTTGTCGAACTGGTGGCGCTTGTTCCAGGCGTTCAGGAGTGCGTCCTGGACAGCGTCATCAGCCATGTCCCGGTTGCGCGTTATCTTCAGGCATGCGGCAAACCAGCGGTCGGATCGATCCGAGATCGCCGCATGAAAGTCCGCCTGGGTTGGCAAGCCCGGGGTCTGCAAATTCGCCACCATCAACTATTCGATGCGACAGACTCGCACTTGGTTAGCAAGCTCGCAAGCCGAGTGGGGCACGGGTTCGGTGTATAGTCTGGCCTGTCCATTATTTCTGGAGAGATCCTATGCGACTGGCAGCACTTTCAATCCTGATATTCGCGATGGCGTCAGCGGCGCAGGCTAAAGACGTTGTGACCATCAGCCAATTCACACCGTTTGCAGAGGACAGCCATGCAACCGACGCTGTCAAGGAAGAGTGCGGCCTCGAAGAACGTCTGCCGAAATACCTGAAGAACTACGCAAAAAAACACACGGAAGTCGTCTTTACGGCAGAGCCTCTTGAGAGTGTTGAAGGCAAGACCCTGTACCTTGAATTTGAGCAGGTTTTTGCGCCGGGTGGTGGCGGCTACAGTGGTGCGAAATCGGTGTCCGTCGTTGGCGAGTTAAGAGAGAACGATGAGGTCATCGGCTCGCTGACAGTAGATCGTGCCGCTTTGTTCGGCATGGTGCCCGGAACATGTTCGATGCTGAAACGTGTTGCCAAAAAGCTCGGTGAGGATATCGGTGAGTGGCTCGAAGCTCCGGAAATGGACTCGATGCTGGGTGATGCGGCGCCTGACTAGAGATCAAGACCAGCCGCGATCTGTTTCGCCATAGCCGAAATGCGCAACGGTGACGGAGCCGACAATGGACGCCGAACTCGGTGACCTCGAGGACGACGAATAGTCAGGACATCAGGCTTTCTTGAAGTGCAATAGCGTGTGGCCGACGCCCAAGCCGTCGTGCTGCGCCTGCACGCGAAAACCCGCACGCTGGGCGATCGCGATAATGTCCTTTGAGTGATACATACGACTTACACCGTTAGCTATGCAGGTGAAGTACAGCGACGTGGCATTAATGCTGTACGCACCCACGTCATATTCCTGACAATCCCAGAACAATTCGAGCACATACAGTGAGTCGTCACTACCCATTGCACTCGCGGCTTTGTCCAGAATTGTATGTATCTGTGTCTCCGAGAAGCAATCCAGAAATTGGCTCATCCATATCGTGCCCATGCTATCCGGCAGGGCCTGCTGCGGGTCGAGGAGGTCCATAGCGATCGTGTCGACGCGGCCTTCGGCCTGGTTTTTCTCAATGAGTACCGAAGCCATGGCAGCCTGGTCCGGCAAGTCTGCGATAGTTACATGGACGTCCTCATCATAATTGAAACACTGAAGTGCCCATTCGCCCAGATGCCCACCAACATCCAGAATATGACCAGGCCGTGATTCAAAGACGATGGGCAGGGCGTGCGGAAAAGCCTTTCTGGAGTAGTAGTCATTGAAGGCAAACCAGCTCGACTTGGCGGGTTCAGGGAGCTGCGACAGGCCGCTGTAGATAGTCGGCCAGTCCCCAAAAACCCTCAGACCTTCCGGTGTGCCCTTTTGGATTGACTCCATCAAGCGTCCCATGGGCTCGTAGCAAACGTCCTGGGCAAAATTAACGTTGATCTGCGACATTTCGTCTTCGAGCAGAAAATGGCCAATCTTGTCGAGTACGAATCGATCCTCATTCTGCCAAACAAGGCGCATCGTTAACGCCATATCAAGTAAGACCTTGATCCCGGGCTTGCCAACATCAAGGCGTTCGGCAAGGTCGTTCGAACTTATTCCTTGTTGTCCGGTTTCGGAGATTTGCCTCAGGGCGCCCAGGCGCAAGAGGCAAACAACAGCTTCAAAGCTAATCGCAGAAAAAGCGATTTTCTGCGCCTCCATCTTGGCCTGAATCGCTGTGAGTTCAGAGGGTTTTTCATATTTCTGGGCCATTTAGCTTCTCTACAGCGACTGCAGGCTCCATTCCGCCGGATCGCGCAAATGCTGCCAAACTGGACCATGACGGCCGGTACGCCGCAATGCCCGAAACAGGTCTTCGTCAAAGTTGACGCGCAGTCCGGGCATGCTCCAGTGCGGAAAATCGTTTTGATGATCGAGCAGCAGAGCGTTGGTTTCAGTACGCAGTTTCAAGCGTTGTTCACGAAGTTCGGGATCCAGTGTTTCGTAGTCGTCCACCCAAACCATGAGAATCGCACTATAAGGATCGAGTTCGACGATAAAGTCGATCGTCTGGCGGACGTCATCCATAGTTTCTCCCTCGGTCCCGAGAATGAACGTATGACAGTCCGGGATTCCCGCATTCCTGCAGATGGTATGGAGTCGTCGGATGTGGTCGGTCGTAAAGCCCTTTCTTAGCTTTTCGAGGACGTGATTGCAGCCAGAATCGGAACCGATTTCCATGCCTGTACAGCGGGCTTCGAAGGCGAGCTCTGCGAATTCTTCATCAAATCCCAGGGGATTGGCGTAGCACGTCCAACTGGTTTGCCAGTTGCGTCGTATCAACTCACGACAGACGTTTTTTGCGTGAGTTTTTGGCAAATTGAAGACCGAATCTACAATAAAAAAATGATTGATCGCGGGTCGAGCATCCAACGCGGCAAACATCTCGTCAACTACGGATGCCGGCGTCCGTGTTCGGCCTTTGCGTCCCTCAATTATGGGATAAGTACAGTAATTGCAGCGCAGCGGGCAGCCACGCTTTGTTTGTACCGAATCGATGCCCCACTCGTTATAGTAATGCTCATCGACAAGTAATCTGTCGGGAAAGGGTAGTTCCGTCATGTCTAAAAACTCGGGCGGGCGCGGGGTCATCACAAGGTCGGCGTCATTCCAGTAGAACAGCGCCCCGATCGAATCGAGACCTTCACCACCATTTTCCAACACCTCGACCAGTTGCGGAAAAGCCTTCTCCCCCTCCCCGAAAATCCCGAAGTCCGGTTTGAGATGCTCCATGAGTTCGCGCGGCATTACGCTGAATCCGGACCCGCCCAGGACAACCGGCGCCTGGCAGGCCGCCCTCGCGCTTTCTATCAAATCAGCGTAGTAAGCCAGGTTGTCTGATAAGCCGGAATAATCATTGTTCTGTATGTTGCGCATACTTATTGCGACCAGGTCCGGCTCAATTGCTCCCAGCTTCTCACGCAACGCTTCATGTGGATCTTCGTCGAAACAAACATCGACCAACACCTTTTCGTGGTGATCCGGCGTGCTCGACATGATGTAAAGCAAGCCGATCGGAACGACCGCATTGGGCAGTGTTTCCCGATTTCCAGACACATACGCAATTTTCACGAGCGGCCCTTACTGATCATGTAGTTCGAACTCCGAGTATCAACCGGGGAAACTACCATACTCGTGACAGCGCATCACAAATTTTGGTAGCTCGGGAAACGTGTATAGTCAGCGCTGCTAATTGGTGGCGATGTTGGTGATACTTAGAAAACAGCAAACAGCTCACCGAAGCTGGGTCAGGGAATCAGCCTTCGGCGAATGGTTTCTTGGCACGGATACATGGATAAATCGTGTACTCAAGGTCGCGGTGGACGAACTGCAATCGCTGATGCCGCAGACGATGGACGCGTACCCAACAATTTTGGATGTTGGCTACGGTCATGGGCACTCGCTGCTGATGTTGGATGAGCGGTTTCGCCCTGAAAAGATCATTGGGTTGGACATTGACGACGGCGCGGCGGAACGATCTGCCAAAAAAGCAGAAGCCTGTGGTTGT
Source organism: Woeseiaceae bacterium (assembly GCA_013138675.1). Lineage (GTDB taxonomy): Bacteria > Pseudomonadota > Gammaproteobacteria > Steroidobacterales > Woeseiaceae > UBA1847. Next base: position 7,035 of record WTCH01000095.1, read on the forward strand.
GACGTGCAGTTAGTGGTCGGTAGTGCGACTGCGATGGAGTTGCCTGACGCTTCTGTAGATATGGTGTTTTGTCACCAAACGCTTCATCACGTCAGCGATCAAGCGGCAGCAACCGCAGAGTTTCGTCGGGTGCTCAAGCCTGGCGGCGTACTGTTGCTGGCGGAGTCGTGCAAAAAATTCATTTATTCCGTGCCAGTGAAATTGCTCTTCAGGCATCCTATGCGCGTTCAGAAAACAGACAAAGAGTACGTACAACTGCTACGCGACAGTGGCTTTGAGATTCCTCCAGGGAATGTTTCGAGGCCTTACTACTGGTGGAGCCGGCGAGACCTGGGTTTGTTCGAGTTGCTGGGAAGAAAAATTCCCGAGGACAAGGAAGAGACCCAGGTCAATATTGTGGCTTATCGTCCCGCATGACCCGTTAGCCTGTTGTCGCAATCAATTGCGACCCTGCATGCTCCCCAAACAGGCTGGATGGCGGATCCCACCACAGAAGGTCTGGCTGCCCCGGAAATGCAGATGTTGTCGCCACGCCAATAAATGAGTCATCAAGTGCGTACAAGCTGAGGTTCGGCGCCGAGTTGTCGGCAACGCGTGCCTCGATCTCCGGCGGCGCGACAAAACAGCTCAATCGGTCCAGTCCCCCGGCTATGCCGGTGCCCATTGCCTTGAGCCATGCTTCTTTCAGCACCCACAGCATGTAGAAACGATCCTCCGGTTGCGTCGCAAGCCATTCCACTTCGGCGGCGGCATAGTACCGGCTGGCAATTCCATCAATGTCTCGACCAGAATAAGGCAACTCTATGTCGACGCCAATTTGGCCCTGATCCGCAACGCCACAAACTACAAGATCACCACTATGAGCAATACTGACTGCGAGACCACCTTTGCACACAGGCTTGCCCTTGTCGTCAGTCGTGAGTTGGTGGGAAGATGCCGGCTCGCCGGTCAGGTCCTGCAGCAGATTCCGGAGCAGTGACCGTGCGCAGAGGTACTCTTCCCGGCGGCGTGCTGACTTGAACTCGCCAGCGCGCGAAAGCTCCAACTGCGCCAGTGTATCCAACTCCGGAGTCGTCAATTCATGCAGGCCTGTACAAGCTACAGTGATTGAGCCTTGAGACATGGCGAATTGTCAGCGGGGCCCGATCAAGCGTGTCGACGAAGAATGATTGACGTATTGATGCCACCGAACGCGAAGTTGTTGTTCATGACGTATTCGACGTCCAGTTCGCGACCATTGCCGCAAATATAGTCGAGACTCGCACACTCTGTATCAACATTATCGAGATTGATCGTCGGCGCAAACCAGCCGCTATTCATCATTTCGGTTGCAAGCCACGACTCGAGCGCGCCGCACGCGCCCAACGTGTGTCCCATGTAGCTCTTTATCGAACTGATGGGTATTTGCTCGCCGAAAACCCGTTGCGTCGCGTGCGATTCGGCAATATCGCCCCGGTCAGTGGCTGTTCCGTGCGCACTCACGTAACCAATCGCATCCGGGCTTAGACCGGCACTTGCCAAGGCCATCTCCTGCACGCGCTGCATGGTTTCGGGCGACGGCTGCGTAACATGGGCGCCATCGGCGTTGGTGTCAAAGCCAACAATTTCGGCGTAGATTTTCGCGCCTCTCGCTAGCGCGTGATCGCGCCGCTCGAGGATCAACGTACACGCGCCCTCACCAATAACCAGACCATCCCTGCACCGGTAAAATGGACGTGGCGAGAAATCTGCCCTGTCGTTGTACGTGCTCGTCGCGTAAAGCGTGTCAAATACCGCGGCCTCGGTAGGGCATAGCTCCTCGGCACCGCCGGCAAGCATAATATCTTGCGCGCCGTTGCGAATGGTCTCATACGCGTAGCCGATCCCCTGGCTACCGGACGTGCAGGCGCTGGAGGTAGTAATCACGCGCCCCTGCAAGCCAAAAAACACGCCGATATTTACAGGGGTGGTGTGGCCCATCATCCGGATATAGGTTGTTGCCGTGATGCCATCCAGGGTCTTTGTGAGCAACATGTTGGCAAAATCCGTGATCGCGTCAGTGCTACCTGTTGATGAGCCGTAAGCGACGCCGACCCGGCCTGATTTCAATACTGGATCGTCCAGGAGGCCGGAATCACGCAACGCGCATTCACTGGCTGCCGTCGCGAGCATAGCGACCCGGCCCATGCTACGCGTGCGTTTCCTATTGAAGCTGGCAGGCGCCGTAAAGGTTTTGACTGGAGCGCCGAGTTTCGTGTTAAGACCGTCGAACTCCTCCCAGGCTTCGATATGCTGAACACCACTTTTCAGGCCGCGCAGGTTTGCTGATATCTCGGCCCAATCGTTACCGATAGGCGAGTACG
>WTCH01000111.1 GCA_013138675.1 Woeseiaceae bacterium
TTCGATCAATGTAAAACCTTGTTGCTTCTTCATTTCTCTAATCTCCATGAAAATGAGTATTTTTCAAAACGGCATCAATGCCCGTACCAGATATAAAGCAAGTGGCGTGCCAAGTTGGGCGAACCTGACTTAACTAATTGATTGGGAAGGAGTTAAAACGAACATAGCGGTTCGCCGATCTGTCGGGTTTGACGTGTTCGGAGTCTGAACGTGCCGCCCATTGTCACCTTGTGACAAAAACTGTCACTAACGTCGGCTGAAAAAGACACTTTTATGGAATATCGCCCGCTAGGGAGGGCTCCTACGAAACTCTACTATTCGATGCCGAGCTTCTTGATGCGGTAGCGAAGCTGGCGAAACGACAGGCCCAGCAACTTGGCCGCAGCCGTCTTGTTGAATCGAGTCTTCTCGAGTGCGTCCATGATGGCCTGGCGTTGCACATCCTCTACCTGATTGCCCAGATCGGTGGCCGTAAAATCCCTGGCGTTGTCACCTTCGATTGGCGCGCTCTGTTGCGACCGCAGGTTCAGGTCAGTCTCCTGGATCGTGCCAGTTGTACACAGCGTGACGGCGCGCTCGAGCATGTTCTCCAGTTCGCGAACATTGCCGGGAAATTCGTAGCTCAACAGGCCCTGTCGCGCGCTCGCATCGAGCGAGATATTCGAGCTGAGCTTTCCGAGTTTGTGTTCGGCCAGCTCAATGATGTCGTCACCACGGTCACGCAGGGCAGGGACCTGCAGCTCAATGACGTTGATTCGATAATAAAGGTCTTCGCGGAACTCGCCGGCGGCCACCATCTTGCTCAGGCTCTTGTGCGTAGCGGACAAAATGCGTGCGTTTGCTACTTCCTCGGACGACGAACCCACGGGGCGCACGGTCTTCTCCTGAATGACGCGCAGCAGTTTGACCTGCATCGAGAGCGGCAAGTCAGCAATCTCATCGAGAAACAGCGTGCCGTCGTCGGCGCTCTGGACGAGCCCGACCTTGTCGCTGATCGCGCCCGTAAAGCTGCCCTTGCGATGACCGAAGAACTCGCTTTCCATGAGTTCGGCCGGTATGGCGCCGCAGTTGACCGGCACAAAGGGCCCATCAGCACGCGGGCCACTCTCGTGAATTAGCCGTGCCACGAGTTCCTTGCCTGTTCCGGATTCTCCGGAGATATGGACCGGGGCCTGTGAGCGCGCCACTCGCTCGATCATGTCACGCAAAGCTCGCATCGGTTCTGAGTCGCCCTGCAATCGCGACTTTTGCTCGCCGCCTTTGTCCAGCTTGAGCGCGTTCTCGACGATATTGCGCAGATTGCCGAGATCCAGCGGCTTCGAAATGAAATCAAACGCACCGAGTTTAAGGGCCTGTACCGCCGTCTCGACGTTGCCATGTGCCGTGATGACGGCAACCGGGACGCCCGCAGAATGTGTTTGCATCCATTCGACAAGATCGAGCCCATCGCCGTCAGGCAGGCGCATATCGGTCAGGCAGAGATCGAATGACTTGGATTCCAGCAAGGATTTGGCACCGGCCACGTCCTTCGCGGTTTCGGTCTGGATGTCCATACGTGAAAGCGTCAGCGTCAGGAGCTCACAAATATCCGGTTCATCATCAATGACTAGCACCAGCGGCTGATTCATTTCTCTTCGTTTTCCCATCTGTCCGGGTCGGCAAACACGATACGAAAGATACTGCCTCCACCGGGCCGGTCAAGGTGCAGCAACGTCGCACGGTTCAGTTCGCACAGCTCACGCGAGATATAAAGACCGAGGCCGGTGCCGCCCGAACGCTCGGTGTAAAAGGGTTCGAACATTTTCTCGGCGGTCGCCGTATCAACGCCAAGCCCGTGATCCCGGACTTCGACGTACGGCCGGCCTTGGCTCTGCAGACGATCGGCGCGTAGCTCAACCAGGATGCCGCCTGTCTCGCTCGCATATTTGACGGCATTGTCGCAGAGATTCCAGAGGACCTGGCGCAGGTGGGATGTGTCCATCCTGACTTCGAAGTTCTCGGGCATGTTACCGATCTCGAGTTCGCCTTCCTGTAGTTCAAGCGTCGTTGTAAATTCCTGGGCGAAGTTTTCGAGCCAGGGGCCGAGCAGCAACCGCTCCGGACGACTCGATTCTCGTCGCGATAGCTGCAACACATTGTCGATAATGTGGCTCACACGGCTCGAATGCGTTTCTATGATCTCGGTCAGTCGTTTATCGTCCTTAGTAAGGCCCGCCGATTCGGCGAGCAGCTGCGCCGCATGACTCATTGCGCCAACCGGATTGCGAATTTCATGCGCAATACTCGCGCTGAGTCTGCCAAGTGATGCCAGTTTGGACTGCTGCACACGCTCGTTCATCAGGCTCGCGTCCTCGAGAAACACGAGGATCGGTCCGTCGCGTTCGCCGTCTTTGCCCAGCGGCGCCAGGTGGGCCGTAACGCGCAGGCTGTCACCCGAATTGATGATGGCGAACTCAGGGTGAGCTGACAGCTCGCTATCCGTACGCCAGTCGCGAATATAGTCGGCCAACGGCTCGAATACGCTGCCAAGGCCCAGACCTCTTATCTGTCCGGTTGCACCAAGCAAGCGCGTGGCTGAGGCGTTGCTGAGCCGGATCTTGGTGTCAATATCAATAACAATGATGCTCTCGCGCAGGTGCTGCACGATGTACTCATTGAGTTCCGACAGGTTTTGCAGGTCAACGCCACGCTGCCGCGCAAGCGCCTCACTGGCCTGGATCCTCCGACCCAGCGGTCGCGTAGCCAGGGCCATGGCGAAAATCACGGCACTTAGAATGCCGGCAGCCGGGTAATTGGCGTCCGTTGGTACATTGCTGAGCTGTGTCAGCAGCTGTTGCCCGAGTATTGCAAACGTCGCAATTGCGGCGAGAACCAAGGGGAATCGCCTCGGCAGCACGAGGCTGGCAGCGCCGACAAAAACAATCAGCAGGCCACCGAGGCCGCTGGCGATGCCGCCGCTGGCGTGCATCAATACGACCACGGCGCCGATATCGAGCAGCGACTGTGACGCGGCCTGCAGGTCCGCGCCGGTCCAGCGCTGCCGCAAGGCAAAGGCGGAAATGATGGATGTCAGGAGGTAGATAGCTGCGGCGACCCAGAATAGCGTTGGATGCTGTTCGCCAAATACGCGTGGTTCGCCGCCGGCCACAAAAATGGTGAGCAGGGCGACCGCTATCAGGGCGCGAAATGCGTTGAGCGTGCCCAGTACACGCCAGGTCAGATCGGGTTCTTCGGCGGCTCGTTGCAGCAATGCATCACGGCTCAGGCGCAGCTATTGCCGGCTAGTGATGTCGATCGGTACCCGTTTTACCAATGTTGTCTGCCCAATTTTGGCCACGTGTACAGTGGGTTGGCCCGATTGTAGACGAAGGTCGAATCGATTGTGGTGCAATTCAGCTTTGCGTCATCAAGCGCTTTCGATCAAAATACGCCGGAATTTGTGCGGATGACCGCACGCCACGAAAGAACCCGCCATGAATCTTCACGAATATCAGTCGAAACGATTGTTCGCCGATTACGGCATTCCTGTACCCAAGGGAATTCCGGCGAAAAGCCCCAATGCAGCCGTCGATGCTGCCAAGGAACTCGGAGGCGACCTCTGGGTCGTCAAGGCACAGGTGCATGCCGGCGGACGCGGTAAGGCCGGCGGCGTGAAACTCGCACGTACGCGCGACGAGGTGCATCAATACGCCGAGCAGATGCTGGGCACGCAGCTCGTCACTCACCAGTCGGGGCCCGAGGGATTGCCCGTTAGTGTGGTGTACGTCGAGGCAGGCTCTGACATCGAGCGCGAGCTGTATCTGTCGATGCTGGTGGATCGTGAGGCGAGCCGGGTTGCGTTCATCGCGTCGGCGGCAGGCGGCATGGATATTGAGCAGGTTGCCGCGAAAACGCCGGAAAAGATTTTCACGGTCTCGATCGCACCCGATGCAGGTCTTCAGGACTACCAGGCGCGGCAACTGGCTTTCGGCCTGGATCTCGACAAGCGGCAAATGCGCCAGTTCGGGAACCTGATCAAGCGCCTGTACCAGCTGTACGTTGAATCAGATGCCAGCCTGGTCGAGGTCAACCCGCTGATCGTAACCAAGGCAGGTGACGTCATTGCGCTGGACGCTAAGATAAATATCGATAGCAATGCCCTCTACCGTCAGCCGAAGCTCGTCGAGCTGCGCGACGTCACGCAGGAAGATGAGAAGGAGCGTGAAGCGGCTGCGCATGATCTCAACTATGTTTCGCTGGACGGCGACATCGCCTGCATGGTCAACGGCGCCGGGCTTGCGATGGCGACGATGGACCTGGTCAAGCTGCACGGCGGAGATCCCGCGAATTTCCTTGACGTTGGCGGCGGCGCCACCAAGGAGCGTGTTGCAGAGGCATTCAAACTGATCCTCTCGAACCGAAACGTGGCCGCGATTCTCGTGAACATATTCGGTGGCATTGTGCGCTGTGACCTGATTGCCGAAGGCATCATCAGTGCGGTCAAAGAGGTGGGAGTCGGTGTGCCCGTGGTCGTGCGCCTGGAAGGCACCAATGTAGACAAAGGGCGTGAACTGTTGGCAAACAGTGGCCTCGACATCATCGCGGCGGAAGATCTGACCGATGCTGCAAAAAAGGTGGTCGCGGCAGCGGCCTGACAGGAGAGGCAAGGCATCGTAGGAGCTCGCCCCAGCGAGCGACAACGACGATGAGAAGCAAGACAAAGCATCGTAGGAGCGGCTTTAGCCGCGACAGCGGCGTTGAATAGAACAATAAAGCATCGTAGGAGCCCGCCCCGGCGGGCGACAACGACGCTAAAAGGATCTACATGAGCATACTGGTCAACAAAGACAGCAAAATCATCTGCCAGGGCATAACAGGAAGCCAGGGCACCTTTCATACTGAGCAGTGCATCGAGTACGGCACCAAGGTCGTTGGCGGCGTGACGCCCGGGCGTGGCGGCCAGGAACACCTGGGCGTGCCCGTGTTTAACACGATGCGCGACGCCGTCGATGAGACGGATGCCGATGTCAGCATGGTTCTTGTGCCGCCGCCGTTTGCTGCAGATGCGATTCTCGAGGCCGCCGACGCAGGCGTGAAACTCATCGTCTGCATTACCGAAGGCATTCCGGTACTCGACATGGTGAAGGTCAAATCAGCGTTGCGTGATTATGAATGCCGCCTGATCGGGCCGAACTGCCCCGGCATCATCACGCCGGAGCAGTGCAAGATCGGCATCATGCCCGGCTTCATACACAAGCCCGGCCGCATCGGCGTTGTCTCTCGCTCAGGCACATTGACCTACGAAGCCGTCTACCAGACCACGGTGAATGACCTGGGACAGACCACGTGCATTGGTATCGGCGGGGATCCGGTGCGCGGTATGGATTTCATCGATTGCCTGGAGCTGTTCGAGGCAGACCCGGACACAGATGGCGTTATCATGGTTGGCGAGATCGGCGGAACCGATGAAGAAGCTGCAGCCGAATTTATTCAATCAAATGTCACGAAACCTGTGGTGGCCTACATTGCCGGCGTTACGGCGCCCCCGGGCAAGCGCATGGGGCATGCCGGTGCGATCATAGCGGGTGGGGAGGGGACCGCCGAAGACAAGTTCAAAGCGCTCGATAAAGCCGGGGACGCGACGGGACGCTCACGGGCTGAACTAGGCGACAGGATGTG
>WTCH01000150.1 GCA_013138675.1 Woeseiaceae bacterium
GGCGTTACCGAACTGCTGAAATGCCATACCTTGCGCGAAAACTTCATCATGACTGTCTCGCCGGACGAGCTAAGTGCGGAGCAACGCGCCACGTTTGACGGCGGGGCGAACTACATTTCCGAGTACAACCGCGTGTTGTCGCGCTGGTGGGAACAGGAGCGCTCAAGCTGCGAGTAAATTGCGGCCGAGTTTATTGCCGAGAAATGCTGAAAATTCGGGCAATGTGTCGCGATCGATGACATTAATCGCCGGCAGGTCAGCTAATTTCCTGACAAGAGCGACGGCCGCTGAGGTATTCGCTGCCGGCCCAATGACGAGGTCCGGTCTGACGTTAAACGCCTTCTGGACCCCAACCACCGCAAAAGGATCAGATGCGGCCAGGATGATGCAGACAATATTGTCGCCGAGTTCCTGCATGGCGGCTGCGACGTTGTAAGGCTCGAGTGGCGATGCGCCGGTTTCAGCAATAAGGTAATCCGGCTGTAGCCTGCTGATATGACTCAACAACGGTCGTATCGCTACACGGAATTCTTGCTCGGGTACTACCGTTGACGGCAGTCCTGCATCCACGAAGTCGAACACATGCGCTGCCCCGGCGCGTTTGAAGCTCGCTATGTCGCGGTAGCGTCCTGCGCCTGTCAATTTGGCACCGACAACGTCGAGGCCGGCCGAAGAAAGAACCTCGCAGAGGCGTCGCCCTGCAACCGTCTTGCCGGCCATCATCGATGTGCCGATGATCAGGATAGTCGGTACCGCGAAGCCATTTTCCTCTGCCCGCATCGCGAACTGCTGCATCGTGATCTTGTGATTGTCCCTGATGATGTGGCCGCGATAGTGAAGCGACAGAGGTCTGGGTAGCAGGACGGAATAGGACGTGAAAACGCCAAGCAACCCGGCACTCGTCAGGGCATTCATTTTGCCTTGTCTTACATCGAGGTAACTGCCAACACCTTCGAGTGTTGCTTCCCGATGGCCGAGCGCACCAACGACCTGGTCGCCTGGCTGTACCGGCAACATTTCACCGGTGCACGACTCGATCGCGTAAAGCTTGGTGCGGGTTCCGGTAACCTCGGTTCTGACGTAGTCACCCGATTCCCATAAGGACTGCTCGAGCAGGCGTACGTCGTAGGGATTCCTGTCAAAGTCCGCAATGCGTGCGATCGAAGTAACAAAAGTCTGTGTCATCCCGCGTCCTTGAGCGCGGCTACCTCGGTGGGTGGTGACAGCAGCAACAGGGTAAGAAGGGCGGCACGTTCGAGCGTCTTGTCGATGTAGAGAAATTCGTGCGTCGCGTGAGCGCCATGACCGACAGCGCCGAGGCCGTCCAGTGTTGCCGTGTACTGACTCGTCGTATTACCGTCTGATCCGCCGCCAACCTTCGCGCGACTGAGTTCGAAGCCGAGCTGTTTGCTGAGGGACAGCGCCTGGTCCCATAGCGCCTCGTTCCGTGGCGTTGACTCCATTGAAGGCCGGCCTATGGCCCCTTCGATTCGTAATCGAACGCCGGGCACCTCGGGCTTGACGCCGTGGATCAGTTTCTCGATTCGATCACCGTCAGCGATGGTCGGTACGCGAACGTCGACGACCGCGGTGCTGTGTGGAGCGATGACGTTTGGCTGCACGCCGCCGTCGACCGTGCCGACATTGATCGTGATGCCCTTGTCGACATCGTTCATTGCGAAAAGCTTCTGTATGACGTGGGACAGCTCAAGTATTGCGCTGGCGCCCGCCTCAGGGTCCAGTCCGGCATGTGCCGCCTTGCCATAGACTGTAAACGTGAAGCGACCGATACCTTTGCGCTCGGTCTTAAGGCTGCCTTCGTCGCCGAGCGCAGGTTCGAGTACGAGGGCGCGATTAGCCAGGCGCGCCAATTGTCGTATATAACGCGTCGACGTACGACTTCCAATCTCCTCGTCAGCATTGACAAAGATCAGCGGCAGTACTTCTGGTTCGAGATCGAGGTCATGCAACGTTTTGATGGCGAGAATGAGCTGCACAAGGCCGCCTTTCATATCGAACACGCCCGGGCCGCGAATAATGTTGCCATCCACTTCAAAGGGTCGATCATTCACCGTGCCAACCGGCCACACCGTGTCGTAGTGACCGATGATGAGCTGTGTTGCGGCGTTCTTGCTGCGGTTTTCCGGCCGCGCGTAAACATGACGCGGGCCATCAGCCGGACCCGTTTCGACGACGTAGTAACCGAGTTCGATCAGGGCCGACATGAAGACGTGTCGTGCGCGCTCGTGCACCGCTGGTTCTGACGAGGGCGACTCTGCCACGACGAGGTCCCGCAGCAGGCTTTTGAGCAAGTCCTCATAGCCGAGGATGTGCTCGAGAACTCGATTGGCAATGCTTGGGGCCACGCTACTTCTTCATATTGGCCGGAAATGGAAATGCGTTGGAGCGATCAATGGTCGCGAAACGTCCAGGTGCCAGGTACGCCAACAGCGGTGAATCGTGCACAATCTCCTGGTCGTCGAATTCGTTTGAGCGCAGGAACTCGGGCTCGGCATAAGCGGCAATAATTTCCCCGGTAATGAGGCAGTTTGGCCCGAAGCCGTCCACGGTCTTGAAGTGCCGGCACTCGAAATACAGATAGGCTTCTTCGATCAGAGGAGCATGAACCTGTTGCCCCGGAAACGTGGTGAAGTAGTCGAGGACAGGCTTGTGTCCGTCCTGCCGCGGGGACGCGGCGAGACTCGAATACAGTACCTGTCCCGGTTTTGGATAGCTGACCGTGAACTCGCCGGTACGCTGTACGTTGCTACACGTCGAATGCGTAGGGGCGCACACAAAACCGAAATAGTTTTGCCAGCCCATAGGCGTGACCATGTGCTTCGGTGCGAAGTCCGGTGCGCCATCTGGATCGGTGGTGCCGATCAATACCAGTGGCGCAACCGTGAAGAACCTCTCCCAAACCGGTCTGCCTGTATCGATGTCAATGAGACGGTTTTTTCCTGTTTCTTCAGGCACAACATCACCTCCCCATCACAGGTTTAACTCCAAGCTACGCCGCCGTCTCAAACCTGAGAATAAGTAGTTGCCGCGTTTGCATTCCACCCGGCACCTTGTGATATCGTCCGGCGTCATGAATTCCGTCGAAGAACTTATCGCCAATCAGAAACCCGGGTTCGCGCTCGATCAGCGCTTCTATACAGACCCGTCTATCTATGAACTCGAGATCGAGCGCATCATCGCCCGCAACTGGATCATGGTTGGGCATCAGTCCGAATTGCCAGAGCCGGGCGACTTCAAGGTGGTCAATATCGCGAACGAGTCTGCGATTGTCGTTCGTGGCAGCGACGGTGAGCTCAAAGCGTTTGCGAACGTGTGCCGTCACCGTGGTTCGCTGGTTTGCCTGGAGTCGGAAGGCAACACGCGTAAATTCACCTGCCCCTATCACGGCTGGATGTACGACATTGATGGCAACCTGACCGCGGCACGCAGCATGCCGAGCGATTTCGATAAGTCGGAGTACGGTCTGAACAAAGTCTCACTCGATACCCTTCATGGGCTCGTGTTCATCTGTTTCTCAGACAATCCGGCGTCGCTCGATGATGCGAGGCGCGACCTGGCCGAGCCAATGGCAATGTTCGGGCTCGAGAATCTCGAGCTTGCGGCACATAAGTCCTATCACATCGATGCGAACTGGAAGCTTTCCATTGAGAACTACCAGGAGTGTTACCACTGCGCCACGGCACATCCGGAATATGCGCAAATGCATACGCTAATGCTCGATGACAAGAAGCGCGATCGCCTGCAGGGTCACATGGAAAGCAAGATGGAAGGCTGCGGTCTGAGGAGTATGGAAATCGATTTTGCCGACACGCATGCGCCCGCCGGCGAGTTTGGTTACGCCTACAGCCGCACGGCCCTGTTCGAGGGCTACCTGACCGGCAGCAAGGAGGGCAAGCCGGTCGCGCCGCTGCTTGGTGATATCAAGGACTACGATGGTGGTGCGTCCGATTTCAACCTCGGCGCATTTTCATTCCTGTTGGCCTATAGCGACCACGTGGTTGGCTACGTGTTTACGCCCGTCGACATGAATAACAGCAAGTGCGATATCTACTGGTTGGTTCGGGGCGACGCGGAAGCCGGCAAGGACTACGACGTCGATGAGCTGACGTGGCTTTGGGATATCACGACCGAGGCAGATAAGACGATTATCGTCAACAACTCGATTGGCGTGCACTCGCGCTACTACAAGCCAGGTCCTTTTTCCGGTATGGAAGACCTCGAGCAGCGTTACATCGAATGGATCTTACGCGAGCTGGCACGGCCCTGATTCTGTCAGGAGCTCCGCTTCCGCATTGCGGCCCAGGATAACAACAGCCCAACGCTCACGATCAAGATGATCAGCGATGCCAGTGCGTTGATGTCCGGTGTTACCCCGAGTTTTACCTTTGAGAAAATATACATCGGCAGTGTCGTACCGCCCGGGCCTGATACGAAGCTCGCAATCACGAGGTCGTCGAGCGACAGCGTGAATGCCAGCAACCAGCCTGCAACCATGGCTGGCACGATCAGTGGCAGCGTAATATCGAACAAGACACGCAGTGGCCGGCAGCCAAGGTCCATCGCTGCTTCTTCCAGCGATTCGTCCATCGATGTGAGGCGTGACTGGACGACGACGGCGACGTAGGCCATCGCAAATGTCGTGTGCGCGATAGTTATCGTCGAGAAACCGCGTTGTGCCGGCCAGCCGATCAACTGCTGCAAACTCACGAATAGCAACAATAGTGACAGGCCGGTTATGACTTCCGGCATGACGAGCGGCGACACGATCATTCCCGAGAACAGGGTGCGGCCGCGAAATCGGCCAAATCGAACGAGTACGAGGCCGGCCATGGTGCCGAGAATCGTCGCAAACGTGGCGGACGTGGCAGCGATTTGCAAACTCAGAGCCAGCGCTTCGAGGACCTGGTCATTGCGGAACAGTTCCCCGTACCAGCGCAGCGAGAAGCCGCCCCATACTGTTGCGAGGCTCGACTTGTTGAATGAGTAGAACACGACCGATATCAGCGGGATGTACAGGAACGCGTAGCCGAAGCTGAGCACGGTCAGGAGGAATCGTGAACGATGCTGCATCAGGCGTTCTCCGCGTCACGCGCCTGGTAGCGCTGCAACAGCATGATCGGCACGACCAAAATGAGCAATAGTACGATTGCTACTGAGGAGGCTAATGGCCAGTCTCGAGCGACGAAGAACTCATCGAAAAGAACGCGTCCGATCAGGAGTGACTCCCCACCACCCAGCAGATATGGGATCACGTACTCGCCCATGGCCGGAATAAACACAAGAAGGCAGCCAGCGATAACTCCAGGCCTGGCTAGCGGCCACGTGATATCCCAGAAAGCTCCGGTCCTTGTAGCTCCCAGGTCCTGGGCCGCGTCGACAAGGTCCAGGTCCATGCGTTCGAGTGTCGCGTACAACGGCAGCACCATGAACGGCAAATAGGAGTAAGTCATTCCTATCAACATCGCGAAATCGGTGTACATGAACTGGATCGGCTGGTCGATGGCGCCAATCCACATCAGCATATTGTTGATGACACCATAATTGTTGAGTAGCCCCATCCAGGCGTAGACGCGCAACAGGAATGAAATCCAGAACGGCAGAACAATCAGCAGGAGGAGGATGCTGCGCGTCGTCGGCTCGGATCGCGCAATACCGTAGGCCATAGGAAATCCGAGCAGCAGACACAGCATTGTCGCGCTTGCGGCGAGCATGACTGACTTGAAGTATGTAATTGCGTAGAGCTTGTCAGTCAGCAGGAATATGAAACTATCGAACGACACGGACAGGTTACCCTGTTCATCGAACATCGGCGTAAACGGTGGCTGGGCGATGACCGGGTCGGCAAGGCTGATCTTGAGAATGATCGCGAACGGCAGCAGGAAGAAAAGGAACAACCACAGGTATGGGATCGCAGTTATTACGCGCTCCCAGGTGTGACCTTTGTGCATTGCGCTGGCCAACTCTCAGTCGTCTCCCTGAATGATCATCGCGCTGCGTGGCCTCCACGAAAGCCATACCTTGTCATCCCACTCGACAAAACGCTTGTGTGATCGACGACGGTTCTGGCGACTAACCTGGATCATGCGACCAGTTTCGAGATGAATGCGGTACAGCGACAGATTGCCGAGATAGCCGAGGTCGTCGACGATGCCGCGAACACGCACGCCTTCGTCTTCTTCGGGTTCTTCGCGGCTGATAAATATTTTCTCGGGCCGAACCGCAACGCAAACGTCTTGGCCGACCTTGACGTCTTCGGTGCAAAGCGCCCTGACCTCGACCCCCACATCAGGACAGTCAACGGAGATTGTTTCATCTCCGGCGCTTGTGACTCGGCCTTCGAAGGTATTGATCGTTCCTATAAAGTCAGCGACGAAGCGGCTCTTCGGGTACTCGTAAATTTCCTTGGGCGGTCCAACCTGCAGGAATCGGCCTCTGTCCATGACGGCGATGCGGGTCGAGAGTGTCATGGCCTCTTCCTGATCATGCGTCACGACGATAAACGTAATCCCCAGTTCGTCCTGGATATTCATCAGTTCAAATTGCGTATGCTCGCGAAGTTTCTTATCGAGGGCGGCAAGCGGCTCATCGAGGAGCAATACTTTCGGTTGCTTGATCAGTGCGCGAGCCAGCGCGACACGTTGTCTCTGCCCGCCCGACAGCTGATCCGGCTTGCGCGCGCGGAAGTCGTCGAGTTGCACGAGCCGTATGACGTCGCTAACCCGCTCATCGACTTCGTTGGCAGCAACACGTTCTTTGCGCAGGCCATAGGCAATGTTCTTTTCGACATTCATGTGCGGAAAGATCGCGTAAGACTGGAACATCATATTGACCGGCCGTTCGTACGGCGCCTGCCGGGTTACGTCAACGCCATCGATCTCCATCGTGCCCGACGTTGGCTCTTCAAATCCCGCCAACATGCGCAACAGTGTCGACTTGCCACAACCCGACCCACCAAGGATCGCGAACAATTCGCCTTTCTGTATGTCGAGGTTGATGTCGTCGACGGCTACAAAGTCGCCAAAGTGCTTGCTGACTCCGCGAATGCGGATGAAAGAGTCCGGGTTTGCCGCTTCAATCACTCGCCGTTCCTTATTCAATGCCGGATTTCACTCGAGCAACTGTTCGAGTCCGTGGGCGCTCGCGCTTTGGATCGATAGGCATGACCGGGTACAAGAGCGGCCAGTCTTCCCTGGGTGTATAGATGGCAGGGTCTTCCAGAATAGCTGGATCGGTGTAGGGCCAGGAAGCGGCGTTGACGGTCCCGTAGCCGACATCATTGGCAACGGCACCAGCGACGTCACCGCGTAGCATGAAGTTCAAGAACTTGTAAGCGTTTTCCTTGTGCGGCGCGTCGGCCGGGATATACAGACCATCCACCCACAATCCCGACCCTTCTTTCGGCATGGTGTATCGAATATCGATATCCAGGCCAGCTTCCCGAGCACGTCTGACCGACGTTACGTAGTCGCCGGACCAGCTCATTGCGACACATACCTCTTTGTTCGGCATGTCCGACAGGTATTTGTCATTGCTGAAGTAGCGGATGTACGGCCTCACTTTTTTGAGTTGTGCCTCGGCGGCCGCAAGGTCATCGTCATCCACACCGTTCGGGTCGCGGCCGAGGTAGGCAAGCACCATCGGAATCAGGTCTGTCGGACCGTCGAGCCAGGTTACGCCGCAGTCGGCGAGTTTCGAGACCACTTCGGGATCGAATATGACGTCCGCGCTATCCATCGGATGATCGGGAAGGCGTTCGCGGACCATGTCGACATTCCAGGCGTAACCCGTCGACCCCCAATGGTAGGGGACGTTATAGCCACGAACGGCCGGATAGTTGTCAACTTGCGCGAACATGTCCGGGTCGATATTCGCCATATTGGGCAACTTCGACATATCGAGTTTCTCAAAGACGCCGATCGGCGCCAGGCGGGAGGCGTACTGGTTGCTGTTGACGACGACATCGTAACCGGTGTTGCCGGTAAGGAGTTTTACGTCAACGACAGGTGATGAGTCATAGGTATCGTAGTTGACCTTGATGCCGGTTTCGGCCTCAAACTGGTCAATAACATCGAGCTCTATGTAGTCAGCCCAGTTATAGATGTTGACGACATTGGCGTCGCTGCTTGCTGCCGTTTGGCCGCCGCACGCCGACATGCTCAGGACTACCAGGCTCGCCAGCATCATTGTTATTGTTCTGCACATTGACCCCGATTTGACCATCCATCGGGCCCCGTGACAATTACATGTCCGTAAGTCCCCGTTTTATAAGGCATCGGGCGATGATTATGCGCTGGATTTCGCTGGTTCCTTCCCAGATCCGGTCGACTCGCAGCTCACGGAAAAAGCGTTCGGCGACATTCTCGCGCATGTAGCCGCGGCCACCAAAGATCTGCACGGCTCGATCGGCAACGCGATTGGCCATTTCGGATACATACAGCTTAACCATCGAACAACGGCTGTGCTGGACCTTCAGATCAACTCCGCGATCGATAGCACGTGCTGCGTCGTAGGTCATGAGTTGCGATGCATAAAGCTCGGTTACGCTGTCAGCAAGCATGAACTGAATTGCCTGTTTCTCGGTCAGCGGCAGTCCGTCGACGGTGCGGCCGTTCGCAAATTCAAATGCATCCTCGATAAGTCGAGCAGCGGCGCCGCAGCTGCGTGCACCGATCATCAGGCGCTCGTGGCGGAACCAACTGTGTGTATACGACATCCCATCCCCGGGCTTGCCCACTCTTTGTGCGGCGGCCACACGAACATCGCTAAACCGGTAGGTTGGGTGATGGGCAGCAAAGGTGTGTGTGAATTTCGGTGTGTCGGTAATCTCGATGCCATCGGTGCCAACGTCAACGAGGAACAGGGCTTTGTCGTCTTCGCCAGGTAGCTTGGCCTGGAACCAGAAAAAATCGGCAAGGTTGCCGCTCGTGACGTACCACTTCTCGCCATTGAGAATGTAGTCGTCACCGTCTTTCGTCGCCGTTGCTTCGAGACCGGAGATATCCGAGCCTGGCCCGGACTCGGTAATGGCGTAACAGTCTTTCTTCTCACCGCGCATCATCGGCAGGATGTACTTCTCGATCTGCTCTTCGTTGCAAGCCTCGAACATCCACGTTTGTGGCTCTGAAAAACACCAGGAGAGGGCATTGGTAACACGACCGAGTTGCTCCCAGACTGCGACCTGTTCTTCGAGTGAGAGCTCGAGGCCGCCATAGGCCTTGGGTACATCGATCGCAGGGAAACCGAGTTCGATAGCACGGTTTTTGTTTCGTTTTGTGATTTCGGCCGGTAGCACGCCGTCGTTAAGTTCGGCTTCAACCTCGTGCGGATGCAAATACTCATCTGCATACTCGCGTGCAATCTTTTGCCAATGGTTTGCGCTATCGCTAAGTTCGATTTTCAAAATGCTTATCCGTTTGAGTAGTGTTTGGGAAATACGTTGGTCAGGTAGCTCATCACAGCTTCCATCGCTTTGTGCCGGTCCCAGCCCTGTGGGCTGATCAGGCAGGACAGCCACAGGCCGTTGGTCATCGACGTCAATGCCTCTGCAGCAGCTGCGGCGTCAATATTCTCGTACGCACCGTCCTCGATAAGATCCGCGCAGAGCCGCTCGACCACGCTGTCGTAATAGTTATCGTACTCGTCGCAAATGCGCCTGTAGGTTGGTCGCGATTTGACCTCACCCCAGAACGCGAACCAGATAGCTAGCTTCTGGCGGTCGCAGATGGATGGACGCAAGTCTGATTCCATCAGTGCAAGCAGGCTGTCAGCAGGGCGAGGGCCTGATTTCTCCAGCGTCTTGTCGAAGTTTTCGCGGTACTCGCCGGCGAGCGCACGTAGTGTTTCGGTCAGCAGGTTGTCCTTGCTCTCGAAATGCAGATTGACGATGCCTTGCGACAGGCCGGCTTCCTTTGCGACGTCTCCGAGTGTCGTACTGCCCATGCCTTTGCGGGCGATGCACTTCATCGTCGCCTCAATTAGCTGCCGGCGGCGCGCCTCGCGCGAGGCCGTACGACGGGGCTTTGCTGTAGCAGTGGTAGCCATAGGGGTGGCGATTATGGCATAATTTGAATGAATACTCATTCATTTCCCTACTGGTATCCCATGCGATCTCTGGCGAAGTCCAACAAGCACTTCGAACGGGCGGTAAAAAAGCTGCCACTCGGCGTGTCATCAAATTTTCGCTATTGGGGCGACGAGCAGACGATCTATGTCGATCATGGAAAGGGCGGGCGCGTCTGGGACATCGACGGCAACGAGTACATCGACTACCGCCTGGCCTATGGCCCGATCATCCTTGGGTATGCCGACGAGCGTGTTGACGAGGCGGCCCGCAAGGGCATGGAAGTGGGGGGTGTTTTTGCGCTGTCAACAGAACTCGAATACGAGGTCGCCAGTCGCATCAGCAAGATGGTGCCGGCCGCAGAGCTTGTACGGTTTTCAAACTCTGGTACCGAGGCGGTTATGGCAGCGCTGCGCGTTGCGCGCGCGCATACCGGCAAGGACGGTCATATGGCCATCGAGGGTGGCTACCACGGCATCTTTACCGAGATCCTCTGGGAGTCGGAGATAGAGGATTGGGACCAGAAGGGCCAGCCTGAAATCGCACCTTACAGTGATGGTGTTCCGGCAGTCACGAAGCAGCTATACCACCCGGTCCCACTGAACGATGCGAACTATGCAGAAGACGTTCTGAAAGAGCATCACAATGACATCGGTGCGTTCCTGATCGAGCCAATCATGGGCAACTGCTGCAGCATCACGGCCGAGAAACAGTACCTGCACGATATTCGCGAGTTGTGTGACCGCTATAATGTCGTGCTGATCGTGGACGAGGTCAAAACGGGTTTCCGTGTCGCGAGGGGTGGCGTGCAGGAGTTGTTCGATTTCAAGGCAGACTTGTGCACCTTCGCAAAGGCTATTGCGAACGGTTACCCGATGTCGATTCTGGCCGGGCGCGAGGATATCATGAGGCACATTGGTAATGGCGTCGTACACGGCGGAACATTTACCGGGCATTCGGTTTCGCTCGCAGCGGCCGCCAAGACGCTTGAGATTCTCGATGAGACTGACGCTCTGGCATCGATTCGCGACTATGGCCTGTCGCTGCAGAAAGGGTTGAGTCGAATATTGGGTGAGAGAGACATTGTCCACAGTTTCACCGGTGCTCCGGCGTTGATGGGTCTGTTCTTTGCCGAGCAGCCTCCCAGTAATTATCGCGAGTGGCTTAATTCGAACTACGAGTTCTACGATACACTTGCGCCTTACCTGCATGACGAGGGTATTCTCGTCGAGCCGGATTCGAGAGAGCCCTGGTTCCTCTGCGAAGCACACACGGACAATTGCCTGGACGATACGCTCGAGAAATTCGAGCGTGCTGTGGATATCACCATTCAAGAACTGAGTAATGCTGCATGAAAACCTATGACGCAATCGTCGTTGGCGCCGGCCACAACGGCCTGACCAACGCCGCTTTCCTCGCAAAAGCAGGGCTCGATGTCATTTGTGTCGAGAAGAACGACTACATCGGCGGTGCCACCGTCAGCCGTAATCTTTTCAAGGACTGGAAGTATTCAAACTGCTCCTACGTGTGCAGCTTGTTGCGTCCGGAGATATACCGCTCGCTGGAATTGCACAAGCACGGCCTGCAGGTCACGCCGTACGGTGGCTCATCGACGTTAATGCAAAACGGTGACTACTACGGCGACTATCACGACCCGGAGGCTTCCTACCGCGAGAAGGCCCGGTTCTCGGTTGCCGACGCCGATGCTTACGAGAGGTACTCGTCGGACACGATGCGCCAATGTCGCCTTATTCGTGATTTTCTTCTGACCACGCCTCCTGACCCTTCATCGTTCAGACCGAAGGACATAAAGGAATTCGTCAATATCGGCAATAAGTTCCTCGAGATGGGTGAGGAACGCATGTACGAGACGATTCGTTTCTGGACGATGAGTGTCGCCGAGTATCTCGATGAATATTTCGAAACGGACGTCATCAAGACGGCAATGTCGGCAAGCGGCATCATCGGTACCGCACTCGGAATTCACTCACCAGGAACGGCATATGTTCTGCTGCACCACTACATGGGCGATGTTGACGGCAATGTAGGCAGCTGGGGGTATGCACGCGGCGGTATGGGCAGTGTGGCCAATGCGATCGCCGGTGCGTTACAGGCTCTTGGTGGCGAACTGCGGACTGACGCAGGTGTCGACAAGATCATCGTCAAGAACGGCAAGGCTGTCGGCGTTGCCCTCGAAAACGGCGAAGAAATCAACGGCCGTATCGTCGTTTCGGCGATGGACGTCAAGCGAACATTCCTGAGCTGCATGGACAAGTCGGATTTACCCGAGGCGTTCCACAACCGTGTCGAAAACTTCAAGATTCGCGGATCGTCGGGCAAGGTCAACATTGCCCTCGACGGCTTGCCGACCTTCCCGGCGTTTCCGGAAGGTAGCGACCTTTATCACGGCGACATACACTTCACCGACTCGATGGAGCGC
The DNA here is from genome assembly GCA_013138675.1 of Woeseiaceae bacterium. Taxonomy (GTDB): domain Bacteria; phylum Pseudomonadota; class Gammaproteobacteria; order Steroidobacterales; family Woeseiaceae; genus UBA1847. The sequence continues at coordinate 12,522 of WTCH01000150.1, forward strand.
ATGGAACGGGCCTACGACGACTGGAAGGCGGGAACCTGGTCAAAAGATCCGTACGTCGATATGGTCATCCCGACGACCATCGACCCGACGATGGCGCCACCGGGCAAGCACTTCATGAGCTGCTTCATCCAGTATTGCCCGTACGAAATAGAGGGCCGTGATTGGACTAGTGACGAGAAAGAGCAGTTCGCACAGACAGTCATAAACCAGATTGCGGACTACAGCCCGGACTTCAAAGACCTGATCCTGCACTACGAAGTGCGCACGCCAGCGACGATCGAGGAAGAGATCGGCATCACCGAAGGCAATATCTTCCACGGTGAGCTGACGATGGACCAGATTCTGTTCAACAGGCCGGTACCCGGTTACGCGCAATATCGTAGCCCGGTCGGCGGCCTCTACATGTGCGGCTCGAGCACGCACCCGGGCGGTGGTGTCATGTCCGCTCCTGGTGCAAACGCGGCGCGGGAGATTCTCGCGGACCTCAAACGACCCAACACTGTTCCGGAGAACTTCGGCGATGACTGATAAATTCGATGCAATTGTTGTTGGCGGCGGCCACAACGGTCTTGTCTGTTCCGCGCTGCTCGCCAGGTCTGGCAAGCAGGTACTCCTGCTTGAGGCCAATGAGCAGGTCGGCGGTGCTGCCGTAACCCGGGAATTTGCTGATGGTTATTCCGTCTCGGCCTGCGCACATCTGCTGTACAACCTTCAGCCTAGCGTTACGAAAGACTTGAAGCTAAGTCCCGCGCTTGCTTCGGAGAACATGACCACCATCGCGCTCGATGACGATGGCGAGCACGTTCGCATCAAGGGCAACAAGGTAACCGGCGCCAAAGAAGGCGACGCGGAGACCTACAAAGCGTTTCACAAGCGCATGACGCGTTTCGCCGACCTGTTGAATACGTATTTCAACAAGACTCCGCCACGACTCACGAAGAACTTCAAGGATTTACTCACTCTCGGACAGCTGGGATTCGATGTGCGTCGCCTCGGCAAGACCGAGATGGAAGCATTCCTGCGACTCATCGGCATGAATATTCATGACGAAGTTGTCGAACGGTTCGACTGCCCGGTCCTGAAAGGAGCGGTCAGTCTCGACGCCGTGCTTGGAACGCATCTTGGTCCGCGGTCGCCGAACACGATCATGACCTACCTGTATCGATTGGCCGGCGATCATGGCCGTGTCGCATCACCGATGGGCGGTATGGGCAGTGTCAGCGAAGAGCTGGCCCGGGTTGCGCGTGATGAAGGCGTCACGATTCGAACAGGCAAGCCCGTGAAGCGCATCATTGTCGAAAATGGGCGCGTAACCGGTGTCGAGGCCGAGGATGGTGAACGCTTCGACAGCCTCACTGTCGTCTCGAATGCCGACCCGAAACGCACGATGATGACACTGGTCGGCGCGCGGCACATGGAAACGGGCTTCACGCGCCGCATGCACCACATGCGCGCCCGCGGCAATGCAGCGAAGTTGCACCTGGCACTCGACGGCTTGCCGAACATACCTGGCATGGACAAGAGCGAGTATGGCGAGCGCATCGTCATCGCGCCGACTGAAGACTACGTCGAGCGCGCGTTCAATCCTGCCAAGTATGGCGAGAGCTCCGCTGACCCCGTCTTTGAAATCACGTTCCCGAGTTTCCGCGACG
>WTCH01000321.1 GCA_013138675.1 Woeseiaceae bacterium
GACCCGGGCCGATCATTTCCTCCCACCAGCCGTCCGAAAGGTCTTCGGCTGACGACGATGCGTGTGCAGACGGCGACAGGCCACTGAAAATCAGAATGGCATTGTCACGGGCTTCGTTCAGTTCACCACAGGTTTCATACGCCATGGTGGGCGATTCGAGGTAGCCCGCGCGATGCATCTGGAAGCGCTCTGTCAGAGTTACTGTCTTGGCGGCTGGTCCCATGTACTTGTTATATCATGGATTTCGCGGCTAAAGCCGCTCCCACAGGGTGTCATTTCTTGACGTGCTTCATCAGGCGTTTGCGCTTTTGCTCCTGCCGTGGCGTCAGTTTGTTGCGCTTGCCCTCAAAGGGGTTCTTGCCTGACTTGAATGCCAGCCTGACCGGCGTGCCCTTGAGCTTGAATACCTTGCGGAAGCGATTGATCAGGTAGCGCCGATACGCTTCCGGGGTTTTGTCTGTCTGGTTGCCGTGAATGACGATCACGGGCGGATTGCGACCTCCCTGATGCGCATACCGCAGACGAATGCGGCGGCCACGCACGAGCGGCGGCGGATGTGCCGTAACAGCGCTCTCGAGCTCGCGAGTCAGGTCCGAGGTCGACATATCAATGACCGCCGCTTTAAACGCGCGCTCGACGGCCGGCAGCACGTCGCCAACGGCGGTGCCGTGTAATGCCGAGATTGTCATGCGTTCCGCAAAATCCAGGAACGGCAGACGGCGGTCGAGTTCATCGCGAACATGTTTTCTGTCCTCCGACGACATGCCGTCCCACTTATTGGTTACGACGACGAGCGAACGCCCACGTTCGAGTATGAGACCAAGCAGGCTGACGTCCTGCTCTGTAACCCCTTCGTGAGCATCGAGTACCGATATGACCACTTCGGCACGATCAATCGCCTGCAGTGCCTTAATGATGCTGAACTTCTCGATGACTTCATGCACCTTCGACTTGCGCCGAATACCCGCCGTATCGATCAGTTCGTACTTACGGTCGTTTTTCTCGAATGGCACCGATACGCTGTCGCGTGTCGTACCCGGTTGGTCGAAAACGACAAGCCGGTCTTCACCAATCACGCGATTGATCAGCGTCGACTTGCCTACATTCGGCCGGCCGACCACGGCAATTCTCAAAGCGTGCTCATCGTCATCATAGGATGGCACCTCCTCGTCTTCTTCAACGACCTCAAAGTCGGCCAGCACGGCATCCATCAGTGCGCTGATGCGATCACCATGAACCGCTGAAACCGCTATTGGATCGCCGAGTCCGAGTCCGTGGAACTCCCCGCCGGCAATCGCACTGTCGAGACCTTCGGCCTTGTTGGCGATGAGCCATGTTTTCTTGCCGTTGCGTCGCGCCAGGTCCGCAACGTGTTCATCGGCGGCGGTCAGGCCCTGGCGCCCGTCGACCATGATCAGTGCCACATCGGCTTCTTCGAGTGCATGCACGGTCTGATCAACCATGAGCTCCTGAATACCTTCCTCGCCACCGGCAACACCGCCGGTATCGATGACGAGATAGGGAATGGGGCCGAGTTTGCCGAAACCGTACTGGCGGTCGCGGGTTAGCCCGGGATAGTCTGCGACCAGCGCATCACGCGATCGCGTAAGCCGGTTGAACAACGTCGACTTGCCGACGTTGGGTCGGCCGATCAGGGCAATGACGGGAAGCATGGCAGCGCACCTTTTCGGTGAGGTCAGGTGTCTTCGTCTGAGACGTCAGGCGCGTTGTCTGAGATGTCGGGCGCGTTGTCTGGGCGCTTCGGCTGTCGGATCACGTACGCCGATACTTTGCCATCATCGCCCTGCACGAACAGGCGGTCAGCTACAACCACCGGTTCAATCGATACCGCCGTACTGCCGGCACGCACACGGGCAACCGGATTGCCGTCAAAATTGCTGAAGAAATGCAGATAACCATCCAGGTCGCCCACAACAACCGTTGTCTGGAATGCGACAGGCACGGTGGGTTCACGCCGAATCAAAGCGTTCTGACGCCAGCTCTCGTCGCCTGTACGACGAGTGAGCGCGATAACGACGCCCTCGTCATCGACCGTGTAAAGATTATTCCAGTCGGCCGAGACACCTTTAAACGATGACAATTCACGCGTCCAGAGCACCTGCCCGGACTCGGATGCGAGCGCGACGAGCGAGCCGTGATAACCCGACGCATAGACATCCTGACCCACAATACTGATCAGACCGTCCACATCTGACAGCCGCTCGAGATCTGATCTTCCTGTCGGTGGCGACAGCATCGCCTCCCACTCCGTGTTGCCGGTCGCGATATTCACAGCGACAAGACGTCCGTTATCAAATCCCGCTATAACAGACGTGCCCACCAGGACCGGTGACGCCGAGCCGCGCATCGTCAGCGCCGGTGTGGCTTGCTCGACAGTCCACCGCTCGGCACCGTCAAATGCGGACACAGCACGCAAGCGGTTGTCGATCGTCAGCGTAATGACCGTGCCATCCTTAATCACCGGTCGTGCCAGCGTTTCGCCGGTCACATTTGCACGCCAGAGCTCCGCGCCCGAATCGGTATCCAGCGCTATCAGCATACCGTTAGCTGCACCAACAACAATCAGGCCTTCACCGACACCGGGCCCGGCAGAAAGGTCCGTTTCGAGTTCCGTGCGCCAGACAGCTTTGCCTGTACCCGGATCCAGAGCGACAACATTACCGTTACGACTGGCGGCGAAGACGCGATTCCCGTCACTGGCCGGCTGCAAAGCGACCAGCAGAAATTCCGCACCGTCGCCGATCTTCGTACTCCACAACCGTTTCACATCGACCTTGGTTTCGAAATCAATGAGTTTGGTAGGTTCGAGCTCCTTTTCCTCGTCGCCCTGGAACAAACTGCAGGAGGACACGACGAATGCCGCTGCGACGAGTCCTAGTGCGCGCAACGCAGTGGTCACTCGGTTTCTCCGTCCTCTTCTTCAGACGCGGATTCCATCTCCGGCTCAGCTACGGGCTCTACCGAAGGCTCGACTGACGGTTCGACTGACGGTTCGACAGCAGCTTCGGGTGCAGGCTCAACAGCAGCCACGACCTCAGGAAGGTCGAGCAGCTTCATCTGTACGAGGGCACGATTTACCGTTTGCGTAGTATCCGCCATGGCAACTCGGTAGGCATCACCAGCCTCTGCGACCTGGCCGAGTGCCGCATAAGCATCGCCACGCATCTCGGCATACAACCCGGTAAACGCCGCGTTGTCCTGATCCGCCAGCATGTCGATGACGTCTTGCGCCTTGTCCTGGTACAACAGGATACGCGCCAGGCGAAGCCGCCCGATGTGCTTCAGCTCTCCGTTACCGCGCATCGCGAGTAAGTCGTGCAACGCGTCTGCAGCGTCCTGATCGCGGTTCTTATCCATATACAGTCGCGCCATCGCGAGCTTCGACTGTGCCGCATAGGCCGTATTGGCATAATTGTTGGCGAGTTCGTCTGCGACGGACTGGGCATCGTCGAGGCTGCCCTGGTAAACGTGCTCGGCCAATGTTTCAAACAGCTCGGACGCCTCGATTTGCGCCTCCAGTTTGCTGCTCTTGTACAGGTTGAATCCGATCAGCAAGCCGACCGCGATAACCACGCCGGCAATCACATAGCGGCCGTTCTCAGCCCACCACGCTTTCATCTCATCAATCTGTTCTTTTTCTGACTGTAAATCGTCCACGAACTACGCCCTTAATAGTGCTGCCAGCGTCGCTGGCAGATCGTCAAATGCAACACTGCTTTGATCCTCAGTGCTGCGTAATGGTTTCAATCCCACGCGTTTTTCTACAATTTCCTGCTCGCCCAGAATAAGAGCGAACGCGGCATTGCTCTTGTCTGCTCGCTTGAGCTGCGACTTAAAACTGCCGCCACCCAGGTTCAACTCGACCTTGATACCGGCCACTTCATCCCGCAACTGCTCGGCAATCGCAAACGCCCGCTCAAGCGTGTTTTCTCCAACAGCGACAACATACACATCCGCGTCGTCCGCCGGTGCCTCTCCACCGCAAGCCTCATACAGGGCCACAAGGCGCTCGATGCCCATCGCCCAGCCAACTGCGGGCGTCGGCTTGCCGCCTAGTTTCTCGACCAAACCGTCGTAGCGGCCGCCCGAACAGACCGCGCCCTGCGATCCCAGCGCATCGGTTACCCACTCAAATACCGTGCGGCTGTAGTAATCGAGTCCGCGAACCAGCCGCGGATTTACCGTATAAGCAACACCCGCTGCGTCTAGCAGCCCCTTAAGTGACTGAAAATGCTCAGAAGATTCCTCGTCGAGGAAGTCGAGCATGAGCGGTGCCGCAGCAACGATCGCCTGCATGTCGGGGTTCTTGCTGTCCAGAATCCGCAGAGGATTCTGCTCAAGGCGCCGAATACTATCGTCATCAAGCTTACTTTTCACGCTGGAAAAGTATTCGACGAGGGCGCCGCGATAGCTGGCCCGGGATTCGGGAGTACCCAGGGAGTTGATCTCGAGCGTCAGGCGCGAGATTCCGAGTGCGCGCCACAGTCGTGCGCACATGATAATGAGCTCAGCGTCGACATCAGGACCGTCATATCCCAAAGCCTCCACGTCGAATTGATAGAACTGCCGGTAGCGCCCTTTTTGCGGTTTCTCATAGCGAAACATGGGCCCCGTGGTCCAGAGCTTCTGACGCTGGTTGTGCAACAGGCCATTGGTAATGCCGGCCCGGACCACGCTGGCCGTCGCTTCGGGCCGCAGCGTCAGGCTCTCGCCGTTGCGATCATCGAAGGTATACATCTCCTTCTCGACAATATCGGTGACTTCGCCAATGGAGCGACGAAACAACTCCGTTTGCTCGAGCAGCGGCAGTCTTATTTCCGCATAGCCATAGGACTGCACGATGTCACGGACGACAGTTTCCAGATAACGCCACGTGCCGGACACGTCCGGCAGGATGTCATTCATTCCGCGAATGGCTCTTGGTTTCACTGTGCGTCGTTTCAGGGGTTCATGATGGTCAGGCGGGCCATGCGACTGCCTGGGTTATTCGATGACAAAGAATAATCATTGCCATTGACGCGGACATCGACATTCTCGACATTGCCAAACAACACCGTAAATGGCGCCACGCCACTCAACTCGACCGAACTGCCATCCCGTCCCATTTCAAAAAACAGCCGCTGGCCCCTGGCATCCGAGATCTCGGTCCAGCAATCGCCCGTGAAACTGAGCGACAAGCTGACCTCACCATCCGCCATCGACGGGGCAGCAGCAGTTCGCGGCCTGGGCTCGCTGGCAACAGGCTCCGGCGCTGGCTGGGTGGCAATCCCCGAGTCTGATTCCTGCCTCGCAGATTCGATCACGACGCCCTGCTGTTCAACGGGTGTCTCTTCAGGCGTTGTAGCGGGTGGCGCAGCCTGGTCAGCAAAAACTGCAAACCACCAGTACGATGCAGCCGCCACGAGGATAACAATTATGACTGCGATCCACGGTCCCGGGGACAGCTCCTGGCGTACGCGCTGCCTGCCAACGATGACTGGTGGAATGGTTTCCTGCCGTGTCATCTGGTAGTAGTCGACGAAAACGTCGTCTTCATCGACGCCAACCAGCTGCGCGTACTTGCGCAAATGCCCCTTCGCAAAAACGGGCGCACCCAGAATTTCAAAATCATTGCGTTCCAGCGCACGCACCTTGGGTTCATCGAGATGCAACTCCTTGGCAACCTCGAGCACACTGATCTGCTGCTCGCGGCGTGCTTCGGCAAGTCGTTCGCCACAACGCGGGCCTTTCGACTCCGCCTCAGGCTGTTCCTCGACTGGCTTGTCCTGCTCGTCGCTCATGCTTAATCCGACCCAAGAATTCTTCGCGCTTCGGCCGACTCGGGAAACTCGCGCAATATCTGATTCGAATAGTCCGTCCTGGCACGGTCGTCACCGAGTTCTTCTTCGATACGCACGCCGAGATACAAGACACTTGCAGAGGGCACGTTAGCGTTCAGGTAGCGCTGCAGAAACGCCCTCGCTCCGAGGTAATCCTCGGTCGAGAACTTCAGCACGCACAATTGCAGCAGCGCCTCGCCGTAATTCGGCTTCCGCGCCAGCGCCTGGCGGAAGTAAGCTTCGGCGAGTTCATGATCAGGTTTTTGCATCATGCACACACCTGCATTGGTCATCGTTGATTCCGAATTATCGTTTTCGGTCACTTTGATAGCGCGGTCAAAATGCTCGCGTGCCTCATCGAAGTGCCCGTGGTTGCACAAAAACACCGCATAAGCGTTCTGCACATTGAAGTCTTTCGGTGCTACCCGCACCGCCTTTTCATAGGCGTCCGTTGCAAGTCGCAGGTTCTCGAGCTTTTCATAGGTCAACGCCAGCGTGTAGTGCGCCACAGCGTTCTTTGGATTGAGTTCGATCGACAAGAGCAGCCGGTCACGCGCCAGCTCGAAATTACCGCTGCGATAGTAACGTGCACCGAGCTGATAGTTGAGGTCCGCCGCATTGCCTTTGTCGGCTTTTTCAGGCTCCGGAGAAGCGTTTGTCGTGGTCGTCGTCGTTACGCAGCCAGTCAACAAGAGACTGGTCACCAGCACAGCCAACAGGTTCTCGCTCTTTCTCATACTGTCGCCATCCTTCTTCGCTTCTCGCTCAATCTGTTTCGAACCCGGTCGCTCACTTTACCAGCCAATTGCCCACATGCCGCATCGATATCCTCGCCTCTTGTCTTGCGCGTGGTAGCAACGAGACCGTGCTGCCTGAGCCGGTTCTGGAAACGCATGATCGCATCGGCCGGCGTACGGGCAAAATCATTGCCAGCAAACGGATTGAAGGGGATCAGGTTCACCTTCGCCGGTTTGCCCTCGAGCAGGGTATTCAGTTCATCGGCGTGCTGCACGCTGTCATTGACGCCATCCAGCATCACGTATTCAAAGGTAATGAAGCGATTCGCGCGCTTTTCCGCATAGCGCCAGCACGCGTCGAGAAGGTTCTCGATCGGGTGTATTTTGTTGATGGGTACAAGTTTGTCGCGCAGATCGTTGTTTGGCGCGTGCAGGGACACAGCCAGGGACACATTGCACTCGTCGCCCAACCGGTCGATGGTTGGGACGAGCCCGCTCGTGCTGACCGTGACGCGGCGCCTCGATATGCCGTACGCCAGATCTGAAATCAGTATCTGGATCGCCGGAACTACGTTGCGGTAATTTGCCAGCGGCTCACCCATTCCCATGAACACGACATTGGTAATCGCGAAGTCTGCATCGTCATTCTCGCGGCGCGGCAGAACGCGATTCGCGTGCCATACCTGGCCGACGATTTCGGCGGCGGTAAGGTTACGGTTGAAGCCCTGCGCGCCGGTTGCACAAAATGCGCAGTCGAGAGCGCAACCGACCTGCGATGAAATACACAGGGTGCCGCGATCCGCCTCAGGAATAAAAACAGCTTCGACCGCCTGGCCGAAGCCGCTCTCGAACAACCATTTGACCGTGCCGTCTGCCGAGTCGTGCTTTGACAGCACTTCAGGTATACCAATATGGGTTTGCTCTTGAAGTTTTTGCCGCAACGACTTCGACAAATCGGTCATATCGTCGAAATCGGTTACTCCACGCTGGTAAACCCAACGCATCAATTGACGCGCGTGGAAGGGCTTTTCACCAAGTTTCGTGAATAGCGCCTCAACCGCACTTTGCGGCATGCCCAGCAGGTTTATGGTGTCGGTCGACAAGTGCGTACCTTATCGAGTCCTGAGACAAACGCCGTCGTCGCCGAAGAAAAATGCGATCTCGACCGCAGCCGTGTCCGAACCGTCGGAGCCGTGCACGACGTTCTCTTCGATGCTCGCTGCAAAGTCCGCACGAATCGTGCCCGGATCTGCGTCGGCAGGATTGGTTGCACCCATGATCTCGCGGTGCTTCAGGATCGCGTCCTCGCCCAGCAGGGCTGTTACAACAACCGGTCCCGACATCATGTAACTAACGAGGTCGTTGTAGAACGGCCGTTCCTTATGGACGGCGTAGAAGCCCTGAGCCTGATCGAGGGTCAGATGTATCATTCTTGCTGCCACTATCTCCAGCCCGGCTTTCTCGAAACGACTGTAGATCTCGCCAATCAGGTTTTTTTGCACGCCATCCGGCTTAATGATGGAGAGCGTTTGCTCAACGGCCATACAGTTTTCCTTTATCGTGTGTAGTGATTATTGATGCCCGGCGTCAATGCCAGGCGGGTAGACGTAAGTTGCTAATTTTATACGAGTTCGGAGCTAGATGTTAAAGCTTTCGCCACAGCCGCACTCGCCTGTGACATTCGGGTTTTTGAAGCTGAATGCCTCGTTGAGCCCGTTTTTGACGAAATCGACTTCGGTACCATCGATCAGCTTCAGAGCCGCCGGATCAACGATGATTTTGACGCCGCGATCCTCGAAAACGATATCCTCGCCATCGACAGAATCAGCGTAGTTAATGACGTACGAATAGCCCGAGCAGCCTGTCGACCGGACACCAAGCCTGAGGCCCACGCCCTGACCGCGCTTCTCGAGATAGGCGCTCACGCGCCTAGCTGCCGATTCCGTTATCGAAATTGCCATAATTCAGTCTTCTTCAGTGTTCCGAAGCCCCGCAGACGATGCTCCCAAGCGATCGAACCGCGTCTTCAAGCACAAGTATACGCCCGCTCTTCTCCACGGGTACAGAGAGACTTTGCATAAGGCCGGATACCGAGAATTCGAGCAAGTCGCTCGCGGCACAGCCCTCGAACTCCGCGCAAAACGCCTCGGCAGCGGCGATGACATGCGGGCAGCCCCAGGCCTGGAACCGTAACCTGGTCACGATGCCCTCCTCGACCGTCGCGAACAGGCTGATACGAACGCCCTGGTCCTCCACAGCAGCGCACGATGCGTCGTCGAGCACCCCGCCATGTTCGGCTGCCGCAAACAGGGCACGCACCTCAGCGCTGTACGGGTCCGAGCTCATGCTGCGCGCCCCGGAGCCAGACGCCGAAGTCTGTCGACGCTGTTTCGATACAGTTCGATCGCCACATCGACATTTGCTGCGGTGGTCGGCCTTCCAAAACTGAAGCGGATTGCGCTCTGCGCCAGTGCATCGCTCCGGCCCAATGCGCGCAGCACGTACGACGGTTCCTGGCTCTTCGAACTGCAGGCTGAACCGGTCGCTACACAAAGCGGCTCTAGTGCGAGCAACAGGCTTTCTCCCTCAATGTCCTCGACGCTGACATTGAGGATGCCGGGGAACCCGTTGGCAACGTCGCCATTGACCGTGACACCGGGGATATCCCGGATGCCCGCCCACATTCGATCGCGCAGCGCGGTCAGGTGACGGAAATCATCGTTGCTACGAGATTGAGCGATGGCCGCGGTCGCGCCGAAGCCAACGATCTGCTGTGCTGGCAATGTCCCGGGCCTCAGCTTGCGTTGCTGTCCCCCACCAAACAACAGCGGTTCGACGTGCACGCCCTTGCGATCGGCGATGTAGAGCGCTCCGATTCCTTTGGGCCCATACATCTTGTGCGCGGTAACCGACATCAGGTCGACCGGTAATGCCGTGAGATCGATCGGCAACTTGCCGCAGGACTGCGCCGCATCGACGTGGAAAAGCGTGTCGTTTTCCCGGCATAGCGCACCGATCGACTGTATGTCCTGGATAATTCCCGTTTCATTATTGACGTGCATGATGGACACAAGCTGCGTGTCCTCGCGCATTGCCGCGCGTAGCGTTTCAATATCGAGAAGACCGGTGGCGTCCGGATCCAGCCATGTCACCTCGAACCCGTGCCTTTCGAGTTCGCTGAGCGGATCGGTTACGGCCTTATGCTCGGTGCGCATCGAAATCACGTGCTGACCGCGCTCACGCCGATAATGCGCAGTGCCGAGGATCGCGAGATTGTCCGACTCGGTTGCTCCTGACGTCCAGACCAGCGTGTCCTCGGCTGTATTCAGCAAAGACGCGAGCTGCCCGGCAGCGTGCGCGATGTACTCCACGCTGCGCCTGCCTGCCGCATGTGTCGATGATGGATTGGAGTAGTTGCCGTCCGCCGTCATCAACGCCGTCATTGCCTCCACCACCCAGGGGTCCACCGGCGTCGATGCCGCGTAGTCCATGTAAATCATCTGGCCACGATCAGTCATTCCTACTACCTTTGCGTTCAACCGCGGTGAGAATGCCGCGCAGGATATTGAGTTCATTCTGGTCCGGTCGGGCTCGAATGAACAGCCGCCGCAAACGACGCATCAGGTGCCGCGGATTGTCGGGGTTGAGAAACTCGAGGTCCGTGAGCACGTCTTCGAGATGTTTGTAGAAATACTCCATGTCCCCACTTGTCGCCAGCGGCGCATCGGGTTCGTAGCTGGACGGGCTGCTGCGATCGATGCCTGCGGCGCGCAGCTCGTAGGTCAGCACCTGTACAGCCATGCCGAGGTTTAATGAACTGAAGTCAGGATTCGTCGGAATGGTCAGCAAAGCATCGCACAGGTCGAGATGTTCGTTCGTCAGCCCGTATTTCTCGGGTCCGAACACGACGGCCACGGGCCCTGCCTGGCTTTTTTCAAGCAGCTTGCCGGCGCATTCGCGCGGTTCCAGGGTCGGCCAGTTGATGGACCGCGATCTTGCGCTGGCACCGACAACGTAGACACAGTCCTTCAATGCCTCGGCCAGAGAATCCGTCACAGTAGCGTTATTGAGAACGTCGACCGCTCCCGATGCGCGAGCCGTCGCTTCGCTATGCGGGAAACGAGCCGGAGACACCAGCGAAAGATCCAGAATCCCCATATTCTTCATCGCACGGGCAACCGCGCCGATGTTGCCCGGGTGGGTGGTTCCAACAAGTACGATCCGTATCGACATTTCTGGCCAAGCTTCCCTAAAGTTCGCTATTCTAGCGCCGCGGCCCGCTGGGGCCGAGTTCTTTCACACTGACGGAATCGTTCAATGCACGCATTACTCAATGTAGCGGTGATGGCAGCACGACGTGCTGGCGCGACACTCATCAAGAAAATGGCCAACCTCGAGAAACTCAACGTCGAGTCAAAAGGGCATAACGATTACGTCAGTGATGCAGATCTGGCGGCAGAAAAGGCCGTTATCAACTGCATTCTCAAGCATTACCCTGACCATGCCATCCACGCCGAGGAAAGTGGCATTCAGGGCGAGTCGGACACCGTCTGGATCATCGATCCACTCGACGGCACAACCAACTATCTACACGGCTTCCCGGTTTTTGCGGTATCCATTGGTGTACAGATCAAGGGCCGCATGGAACATGCCGTCGTGTACGATCCGATGCGTCAGGAGCTGTTTACGACATCCCGTGGTCAGGGCGCACAAGTCGACGGCCATAAGATCCGCGTCAGCGGACAGAAGCAGCTGGAGCGAGCATTGGTTGGCACCGGATTTCCTTACCGACAGGCAGACGAGGAGATCGAGCCCTATCTGACTATGCTCGGCAAGGTTGTACGCGCTACATCAGGTGTGCGACGCCCGGGTGCGGCGGCACTGGACCTCGCCTATGTCGCAGCGGGACGTCTCGACGCGTTCTGGGAGACTGGCCTGGCTCCATGGGACCTGGCGGCTGGCAGCCTTTTGATTCGTGAAGCGGGCGGCATCATCAGCGGCCTCGATGGCAGCGAGAACTTCCTGGACACCGGTCACGTGCTATGCGGCACGCCGAAAATCTACGCCGGCCTCGCGAAACTCTGCGCCACCGAAATCCGCACACTCACGTAGGAGCCCGCCTACCCCCAGGGCACGTAGCCAGTGGGCGACCACGTTTTCTACACGACACGGCACTCGGGTTCACCACATAGGTCCGGGCACCGGGTACGCACCCTCGCTTAACCTCGCTCGCCATCCCTGGCTCGCTCAGATCGTACTCCGCTTGCTTTGGCTCCCGGCGTCGCGGCGCTGCACACGACGCTCGCGTGCGCACCCGATGCCCGGACCTCTACGA
>WTCH01000379.1 GCA_013138675.1 Woeseiaceae bacterium
GCATCCGTCGCCGATGCCTGGCGCATTTTTTGGGGCGACTGGCGACGCAATTGCGTCGCCGAGGAAATGGCTCGCAGCGCATCAGGCGATACTCCGGCCTACCTCTATAACTTCTCACGTGGCTTGAGCACCGGATCTCGCGCGGGTCTGGGTGCGATACACGCAATCGATTTACCGTTCTTGTTCGAGACCTACGATGTGTTCGGCCACACGCCCGATGCTGATGACGCCGCCGTTACTGACGCGATGCAAAATGCGTGGACCGGTCTCGCGGGGGATCCAACCGCCGCGCCACCGTATTTGCCTTCAGGCGCCAGTGCGTGGCCGGCGTTCGACATCAACAATATTCAGATCGTGAACTTCAATGCACCGATGACGATTGACACAGTGCATCGCGAAGGCCGTTGTGCGTTATTGAGAGACATCATATCGTTATAGGGTTTTACCCCACCATAAAATACGTGCCTGGACCCATGATTTTTCACTAATTAATGGAACATTATGGGGGTCACGAACGTGTGGGTTATTAAGGACGCTGTTTTTCGCGTCAATGATCAGTACTGGAGAGCCAACAATGAGCACGGACGCGACGAAAAAGAACGGCGCCGACAACCTTGTTTTGATGCCGGATATCTATGCAGAAGATGCCGCCGTGGACGAGGAAACCGTCGAAGTGGTTACTCTTGCGGCACCCATTGAAGACATTTCGGAAGGATTCAATCCTTACGACACTGCCCGCTTGTATAAGAAGTAATACCTGTCACTATTCGGCCATGGCCGAAATCAATCCCTCTCTATACGGCATTGGCGATGCCTCGTTTCATGCTGCCGGCGGCCGCGAAGGGATATTCAAACTCGTTAACGAATTCTTTGATCGCATGGGCTCCGATGAGCGCTTTGCCACGATCTGGAACCTGCACCCGGACGACAAGGACATCTCGCGCGACAAGCTCGCGAGATTTTTGTGTGGCTGGTTGGGCGGCCCCAAGCTCTATCGCGAGAAATACGGCAGCATAGGTATCCCGCGTGTGCATCAGCACCTGGCTATCGCGACAGCCGAGCGAGACCAGTGGCTCATCTGTATGGGCGAAACGGTCGAAGAGCAAGCCTTCGATCCGTCATTCAAAACTTACCTGATGGAACAGCTTTTTGTTCCGGCTGAGGCCGTACGCCGGCGCATTGCCGGCTTGCCAAAAATGGAACGCTGATGGAGCGCTAGAGGCTCAGGTCGACGAAGAACTGAGCACGCTCTATGTGCTCGGCGGTAATGTCGCCGCCCTCGCCGTATGCCGGATCGAGATTGCCGCGGCGCCAGCGTGAGAAATACACTTCACCTTCGCACAGGCGTGTCGTGTCAAGCGTGCCGATCGGTATAACGGCCGCAACCGGCAGGCTGGCCACACCAGTGTCACCGCTTGTCGCAACGTCCTGGGATGCCGTGAAAACAATGCCACTTGTTGTCGTACATGATAGCGACACATCGATATCGGGCGTGATCGTTGTCCCGTTCGGCGTCCACTGAATCGGAACGTCATCGGCCAGGCTGTACACGTCGTTGCTTCGCGGAGACTGGACTACAAAACCTTCTGGCAGGGTCACGTTGGAATTCGGGGCATTTATGCCGTTGTTTCGAGAGAACGAGACGGTGAACATCGTGCCGGCATCGTCGAAATCAAACGATGCCTCGTACCGAAAACGGCCGATGATTGACGCATCTTCTGTCATTATTTTCTGAATACCGTTTGCCGTGACCGTGAGCCTGTCACCAGCGACGAGCTGCAGACTCGTTCCGCCAAGTCCATCACCTACTTCCAGCTCTGCATCAACAAAGGTGCTTCCCGACCCATTGGCAAACACGTCGATATCCGCGTTGATGCCCTGCGTCGTCACATTGTCGGACGTTGTGTTGCTGCAACCGCTAAGCAGTGCGGCACCTATCACTATGTAAATCTGTGTTTTCATTTCATCCTGACCACGTCAATCGACTCCAATGCCTGCAAGTACTCGGCAACGTATTCAACCGGTACCGTACCAAATTCCGCAACAAGCCAGTCACGGATATCGCTGACCGTCCGTTCCCCGTCCACGAAATTCAGCAACTCGTACGCGAACATGCGGCCATAACCCAGATCCGTACTGTGTTTGAGTAAAGCCAGCTTGTTCAGTTCCTCGGCTCCGAGCTTATCTTCGATAAAAGAAAAGTCAAACGCATTCATTGGACCCTGGATATCCGGATTTCGTTCATACACCGTTTCGTCGCGCGGAATAAATATGGCTGGCACCGGTTGCAGCATGAGTGGACGAAGCTGGTCCAGTGAGGCGACAGCATAGCGATATTGTTCCTCTGGCAATGAGGCGAAATGCTCGATGCTGCGGATCTTTTCTCTTTCGATTTCGAAGAAGATCTCGGTCACTGCGGCCGGGTCGAGCAGCGTCAATGTACGCCGGAATTCCATGACCTCAGCACTGCGCTGGACCGAGTTGCGTCGCAACATCTCGAGCACCCGCGGAACGTCGTTATCCGACATGTTGGCGAGGAACCAGGCACTGACCGCACCGATATATGCCGAGCGCTTCAGTTTCGTCGGATCGATGTTGGCCGCCGAGTCGAAGTTGGTGTGAATGTAGCGGTCCGGCCAGTCGTGCAAATAGAGGCCGGGAATGCCCCACGTGCTTTCGAAGAAAACATCATGGTCACTGCCCATACTGATGCCTTCCATCTGGGCGAGCAGCGGCTCTTTGCCGCCCTCCGGCGCTGTCAACGGAAAAGCCGTCTCTTCGCCACTGGCATGGAGCAGGGTCTGATCGTTCACAAAACCGCCGATCTCGTGCGCCAGGTCGCTGATAAACGATGGAACGCTGTTCGGCCCGCCGGAGATCCTGAACACTGCCTTCGTGACAGGACCGCCACCGACCATGTCCATGTGAATGTTGGCCTTGATGCGCGACGGGTCATCATGCTCAACCAGGTACATGATGCTGCCCTCGATCTCTGCCGGCCACAGGAAACGAATGCTGCGTGACGGGCGCGGCAGAATCTCGCTTTCGATTAATGCGTTCAGTGTGCGCGCTGTTTCGAGAATCGCCACGCAGCCGGAAGCATTGTCGTTAGCACCAGGACGCGGATGGTCGAGATGACACGTGAAGTGGATCTCTTCGTCCTCTTTGTCGGTACCATCGATTCGTGCCGTTACGAATCGGTACTTACCCTTGTCATGGCTCGCCTCGACTTTGGCATGAAAAAGGATCTCCTCGCCACTGGACATTCGCGCCTGCAGTTTGCGCGCCTCACCCAGCGAGATCATGAATCCAAATGTCTCGGTCTTCGGAAAACTGCTCAAGTGACCCCAGCGAACCAGGCGATCGTCCTCCTTCCACCACGCGGAGCGCTGGTTTGGCGCATAGGAGATGATGCCGGCGGCGCCAAGTTCACCAACGGCGCGATCGGCCACCGCCCCCGGCTGGCTTGACGTCAGTACAAGCTTGCCAGCGAGGTCTTTACCCTCGTAGTCGGCATCCGACGTCCCGGCGCCAATGTCGACAAGCGTTGCTGTTACATCCGCCGATAAGCTGTCCTGTGCCAGCGACAGTGGTACAGAGTCCCAGTCACCCAGTTTGCGGACACGCTGGATCGAGCCTCCGACCTCGCGCACTTCCCAGAGCTGTGCAAACTCGACGTCCCACACCGGCCGCGATTTTTGTGTTCCGAACATCGTCTTGCCATCGGCGGCAAAGGTCAGAAACTCCACTTCGTCCAGGCCGTAGTCGCGCAGCGTGTCGTAGATATGGCGAGTCGCTGTCTCGAACTGTGCACCCGAGCGCATCCGGTGCTGCAGCGTGATTGTGTCGAG
>WTCH01000180.1 GCA_013138675.1 Woeseiaceae bacterium
TCGCAGAGGCCGTCAATTTACCTCGCGATCTAATTCGAAGTTTAATCAAGGGTGCGCTGCTACATGACGTGGGCAAACTTGGTATACGTGACGACATTCTTTTGAAGCCCGGCAAGCTCACCGAAGAAGAATTCGCCGTGATGAAAACTCACGTCGATCACGGGATGGAACTCACTGACCGAGCAAGCTGGCTAAGAGATGCGCAGGCAGTGGTCGGCGGTCACCATGAAAAATTTGACGGTGCCGGATACCCGGCGGGCCTTAAAGGTGAGGCGATACCCCTGACCGCGCGGATCTTTGCGATCACCGATGTGTTTGATGCCCTGACCTCACGGCGCCCCTACAAGGAACCGCTGTCATATGACGAAACCATGCAAATTCTGGGCAGCGGGAGAGGCACTCATTTCGACCCATCGCTACTCGATGCTTTCCAGGCGATTTCACGAGACTTGTATGACACCTACTCCGGCAAAGATGGCGACAAGTCCAAGGAACGACTTGAATTGATGACTGAGGACTACTTCAAGCGCGAAGTAGCTGATTTGATCAGCTGATCCTCCTTATCGGTCTGCTGCTCGCAGCGCTAGCAATAAAAACGGCACCCGGAGGTGCCGTTTTCCTTACTAACTCTGAGCGTGCCTGTTTAGTTTCTACCGAAGTGAGCCGAGAACTCGACGCCCCACCAGGCGGGCCGCCCCAAACGCCACAGCCAGACGTTGCGATCATTCTCACAGAATTCGATGTATCGCTCATCCGTGATATTGCCGCCGAAGATCGACGCCTGCCAGTCACCCTTTCCGGGCTTGTAGGTCACCCGAGCATCGAGTGTCGAATACGCGTCCTGGTGACAGCCCGACGGTGGCGCATTCTTAGGCCAGTCACCTGTTTCAGCCGCCCATTCATACTCATCCTGCCAGTTCAAATTGAGCCGCGGCGTAATCGAGCCACCTCCGCCAAGGTTGAACTCATGCTCGACGGCAAGGTTGATCGACATGTCCGGCGTAAAGTCGTTTAACAGGAACTGCGACTTGTCAATGATCGTGCCCGGGTCAGTCGGATCCTCATATTCGTACTTGTCGACATCGTGTTTGATGTATCCCAAATCGAGCGACACGAAACCACCGTCCCAGAAGTTGCCGCGCAGCTCGAACTCCAAACCGCTGATGGACGACTCGGCAATATTGGTCACAAGCTCGACAGGATCTTCGGTGCCAAAATCGCCGTCCGGGTTCGCGAGCTCGAAAGACTTCTGTTGGTCCGAATAGTCCATGAAGAACAAAGTAGTCATGAGTTGCACTTTGCCATCCATGAACTGGCCCTTGAAACCGATCTCGAAATTGTCAACATGTTCCGGACCGTAACTAAGGTCCGGCCCGCCGGTCGGCAAGTTGGCGTTGACCTCGGTATTGAAGCCACCTGTAAGGAACCCTTCGGAGTAAAGCGCATAGAACATGCCATTGCCCGACGCCAGGTTGCGGGTGATGCTTATCATCGGAGTGAATTCCGAGAAAGTGTCAGCTGCCTGATTGAAGAAGCCGCTGTCGTTAACGTGGGCAAGATCAACTGGCAACGTAAACGGGCACTCGTTCCTGGGGTCCACGCTGATGTCACAACCCGTGGAAGCAAACTCGAAATTGTGGAACTCGCGGTCGTCCTCGGTGTAGCGCCCACCCACATCAAGTGTCCACCGGTCGTTGATGTCCCAGGTTACGTGTCCGAAAATGCCGATCGACTCATTCCAGACGCTGACCTCGCCGCCAAATGGCCCGGGTCCGCCGCCATTAATCCTGGGCGCGTTCGGCCACAAACCGGGATCCTGCGCAGGATCAATAAACACGCTGTTGGGATTGTCCGGTACCAGTTCGAAATGCAGACCGGTATCTTCACAGGTGACACTATTAACCGCACCGTTGTTTACAAAAAGGTTGTAACAGGTGTTCGAGCCGTTAAACGCGGTCTCCTCGAAGTAGTTCGCGCCCACAGTAAACCGCACGCTATCACTTGCCTCAGCCGTAAACAGTAACTCAATGCCAGTTGTTTCATTATTCTGACCATCCTTCGAGCCCGTACCGATGGAGTCGAGCGGCCAGGAACTGTAGTCACGATCCGCGAAGTAGTTGTATTGCATGTCGCGGTAAGACGCCCTGAAACTGACAGTCGCACTATCCAATGACCCGAGGGCACCGTTGGAATCCCATTCGACGCCCAATTGAAAGATCTCCTCATCGACATCCGAATACGTGTTCTTGTCGGAGGAATGTACGAAGTCTCCTGCCGCAACATCCGCATCGCAGATAGCCCAAAAATCATCCCTGGCCCCGACGTAGAGCCGCCGCTCCAGGTTGCCAGCGCCACCGCCCCACTGCGGCGCATCGCGAGCAGTGTTCTGACACTGCCCACCGAGGTTGTCGTCGCGTGTCCTCGAGATCGCGCCAGACGCATCGATCGTCCAGCTCTCATTCGGTTCGAACCTGAGTGCGGCCCGGAACGATTTTGTATCCCTCGCGCCCGAATCCTTATTCAGGTTCTGGTTGTAGTAGTAGCCGTCAAATTCTTCCGATGCCGCACTGAAGCGCCCGTACACCGTGTCGCTGAACGGCACATTGACCATAGCGCGAATGTCCTGTTGGCCATCTTCAGCCAGGCGCACCAAGACACTCGAATCAAATTCCGGTTGCGGTTTTCTGGAAATGATATTAACCAGGCCGCCGGTGGCATTCTTACCGAACAAGGTGCCCTGGGGACCACGCAGCAACTCAATGCGCTCGATATCGACCGTGCTCATGTATCCACCTAGCGAGGTTGGGATGTAGTGCCCATCGATATACATGCCGGAGCCGAAAACGAAAACCGGATCCGGAAAACCACCACCGATGCCGCGAATCACGACACGGGTATTGTTGGCGCGATCATCGGTGGTCAGCACCACATTCGGTATGTATTTGCCGACCTCGTCGACCCTGATGACACCCAGTACCTGCATCTGCTCGGCCGTCATCGCCGAAATAGACATCGGCTGATCCAATAATCGCTCGGTACGGCGACGGGCCGATACCGTGATTTCGTCCATGAGGGCATCTGCCGAGGAGGTTCTGCCGTCTGCAGTGCTCTCCTGTGCGAAGACCTGCCCCGCTGAAAGTAGCAGGAGGCTCGCAGCGAGTATCCCGCTTACACTAAGAGTTCTGTTGATTCCTACCCATCTCGAAATATCTTTATTCATTGCAAATCCCCCCGGACTGCGTCTGATTACAAATCTATGCAAACGTTTGCATTTACCGACCGTACCACATTGAATTCTGGCCGTGCAAGGGCCGCGAATACGGCTGGAGAGGGTCTAATAGAGGTGCAGAGAGGCTATTTACCGTGCTTTAGCGTCTCGGAAGGAAGCTCACCGAATCGTCTCCGGTAGTCGCGTGCGAAGCTGCTGAGATGATAAAAACCCCACTTCGCCGCAATGTCGCCAACAAATTTCGCATCAGGGTCAGCGGCGAACAAATCCTCCCTGCAGCGCATCAGCCTGACCCGTTTCAGGTAGGCCATTGGCCCTAATCCATAGGCCTCACTAAAGCGCGAGTAGAGAGTCCGGGCCGACACGCCGGAGACATCGACTAAATCTGAGAACGTGAGGTCGCTGGTCGCATTGTCCTCGATATACGACGTCACCCGTTCGGCGACATCCGACGTCGTGCCCTCGTGCCTTGACTCTTTATATTCTCTGTACAACTCCGGGCAGGCATCAGCAAAAGCGAACCACAATGCCTCCTCAAGGCGAGCAATAACGATGTCTCGTTGCGGCGTTTCCCTTCCCCGCTCACCCAGAGCCTTGCACAGTGTGCCCAGAGTTGACGTAAACACACCAAACCGCTCGCCGGACAGATCGAGCATGAGACTGAAGGACTGCCCCGGCGGAATCAGGAAGTCGATCTTGTCACCGACGAAATGCTCAAATCCTGCGACCGACAGGCTGGCAATGATGGCTACGTAGTTTGCCGAGCGATGGATATCGTATACGGATCCGGCTGAACTCAGTCGTGCGAATGGTGGCTGCGTGTTGATCTGACCCGAGTCGGCGATGACAACCTGACTGCCCGACAGCGGAATCGCTAACGAGTAATAATTGACTCGCTCGGGCGTTCTCATCCTGGTTTCGACGTTGTTGAACGTGAGACCTATTTCTGAATATTTGAGGCGGGCGCGGCGAACCTCAATGAAAGGCGTTGGGCTGCTCGATAACGGTTCAAACGTCCGCGGCTCGGATATCGAGCTAACAGCTGAGCTGGCAAGCTCAAAGTCGTTTCCCCTGTACACGAGGTTTTCTTCCAACGGCAGGTTGGCAGAATCGAGACTCAACGCACTTGTTATCTCCCTGTCCAGGCGGACGCTGTGGAGCAAGCCGTTGTTCATTTTTTCCTGTGTTGGCATGCGCTAGTCTGACTCAGTCGCCCCGGGATAGCAGTAATCCGCCATTCACGTAGTGCAGATTGCAGCCATCTGCTAGTGAGAATCCTGACGAATCGGATATCATCGGCTGATGCTGGAACTTTATCACTACGACCACTCAACCGCGGCGCAAAAAATCAGAATTGCGCTGGCGGAGAAGCAACTCGACTGGAAGAGTCACCACCTCGATACGTCGGTCGGGAAGCGCGAGCATTTCTCGGCCGAGTATCTGAAAATCAACCCGCGCGGTATTGTTCCCACACTGGTCCATGACGGCAAGGCAATACGCGAATCGCAGGTCATTCTCGAATACCTCGATGACGCGTTTCCGGAGCTTCCGTTGCGCCCGGCGAGTGCCTATGACAAAGCGACGATGCGTCTCTGGACAAAGTTGATCGATGAGAATCTGCATGTGCATAGCCGCGTCGTCGGCATGTGCATCGTCGTCCGCCACGCGAAAGCCGCAGCCGGCCCGGAAGAGCTTGAGAAATACCTCGTCGAGATGCCCGAGATCGTCCGCAAGGAAAACGATCGAATCAACATTGCGCAAGGCCTGGATTCACCGCTCCTGCCGCGTGCGGTCGCCTATTTTAGAACTGTTTTCGAAGACATGGACACCGCGTTGGCAGAATCACCCTGGCTGGCCGGTGACACATTTTCGCTGGCCGATATCTCGCTCGGAGTCTATGTCACACGTCTGAAGAGTTTTCAGATGGCGCC
>WTCH01000155.1 GCA_013138675.1 Woeseiaceae bacterium
CAACGACAACGTCTACTACTCCCAGGGCTATTCCGGTCATGGCGTCTGCGCGACGCATGTCATGGGTGAAATCATGGCTGACGCTGTCGGCGGGACTATGGAACGCTATGATCTGTTCGCCGGGCTTGAGCACATGCGAATTCCGGGCAGCCAGTGGCTCGGCAATCAGATTATTGCGCTCGGCATGTTGTTCTACAAGATGAAAGACAGGCTCTGACCAGAATTCGGATGATTAAAAAAGCAGCCTTTTACGATTTCTTCAACCGCCGCAGCGGCTGCGACTTTGACCAGTTTATTTCAGAGTCAGTTGAGGACGAGGATTACATCAACTGGAACGACTACGTGCTTCCTATGCACTATGGTGATGCGAAACTCGAGTACAACGCGATACGTCACAGCTGCGCGATTTTTGATGGCACGCCATTTCGCAAGGTGCGAATTCATGGCAGCGGTGCAGGCAATTTTCTTGATCACCTGGTGACGCGCCCGGTCAGCGGGCTGACACCCATGCGGGCCACCTATGTTGTGTTCTGTAATGAGGACGGCAGCCTTAAAGATGACTCGGTGCTGTTCAAGCTCGATGAAGATGACTACCTCATCATGCCGTCCGATGTTGATCACATCCCCTACTTCCAAGATCTTCGTGATCGCCTGGCCATAGCCGACGTTGCATTTACCGATCGCACTTATGAACTAACCGGTCTTGCTATCCAGGGGCCATTGTCTGCCGCTGTCTTAGTCGCAATGGGGTTCGATGGCATTGAGCATCTGAAACCGTTTGAGATTCACGACTACGAGATTGATGGCAGTGAGATTCGCCTCTCGCGTACGGGTTTCACTGCCGACCTCGGCTACGAATGCTGGTTAGCCGTGGAGTTGGCGACCACCGTTGCAGAGCGAGTCGAAGCAGCCCGGTCGGAATTGAATATTCCAATTCCGGGATACGGCCTGAGCGCTGTGCAAGCCTGCCGTCTCGAGGGTGGCTTCATCGTGGCCGGATGGGACTGTGCGACCGAAGTTGACCCGCAGCCGGGTTTCGAGCGCTCTCCCTATGAGTTGGGGCTCGGCTGGCTCGTCAACCTCGAGGAAACTCCCTTCATTGGCCGGGATGCCCTCGCCGAACAAAAACGCAATGGCATTCCAACTATGCTGCGCAGTTTAGAAATCAGTGCGACTGGCGTGCCCGAAGATGGCGCGGCACTCATGGACAACGTCAGCACAGAAGCGATCGAAGTGGGCGTCGTTACCTGTTCGAACTGGTCGTGGGGACAAGACGCTGTAATCGGCAACGCGTCGATGAAGTCAGAGTATGCAGACCTGGAACGCGCCTGGGTCGAGATTGACGGCGAATCTCACGAGGTCAAGCTCAGCCGCGGGCCGTTGATCAACCTCGATCGTCGTAATGAAGTGCCCGCGTCAATCGAACTCGATCCAGGTAGTCTTTAGCTCCGTGTAATCATCAAAAGCGTGCATGGACTTGTCCCGCCCGTTACCGCTTTGTTTGAAGCCGCCGAACGGCACCGTTACATCACCACCAAAATAATTATTGATGCCCATGGTTCCGACTCGAACCGCAGCTGCAACCTTGTGCGCGGTATTGATGTTGTTACTCCACACCGCGCCCGCGAGGCCATAGATAGAATCATTCGCAATCCTGACTGCCTCTTCGGCATCCTTGAAGCCGATGACAGACATAACGGGCCCGAATATCTCCTCCTGCGCGATTCGCATGTCGTTGTTGACGCCATCGAAGATCGTGGCTTCGTGATAACAACCGCCGGAGTCTTCCATGACCTGTTTACCACCAGCCACCAGCGAGGCACCCTCTTCCTGGCCGATGCCCACATAATCGGCAACGGTCTTTAACTGGCCCGCATCGATCATGGGCCCCATGGCCGTGTCCGGGTCCAGCGGGTCGCCGGGTCTCCAGCCTTTGCTTTTTTCGACAACCATCTCCACGAACTTCTCGCGGATGCTGTCTTCGACAATCAGGCGCGTGCCTGCAGTGCAAGTCTGACCACCGTTGTAGAAAACAGCGACCGCAGCCATAGCGGCTGCCTTCTCAAGATTTGCGTCTGCAAACACGATGTTCGGACTCTTGCCACCGAGTTCGAGAAACGTCCGCTTGAGATTCGACTCGCCCGAATACTGCATCAGTTGCTTGCCGATTTCGGTTGATCCCGTGAATGTCAGGCCGTCGATGTCCTCGTGCAGGGACAGGTGGCGGCCCAGGCTGCTGCCAGGGCCCGGCAGCACGTTCAGCACACCATCAGGCAAGCCAGCCTCGCTAGCCAGCCCGGCGATGCGCAGTGCTGACAGTGGTGTATTGGAGGCGGGCTTCAGAATGACGGAGTTACCCGTCGCCAGCGACGGTGCAAGTTTCCACGCCGTCGTCGATAACGGAAAATTCCAGGGCACGATGGCCGCGACGACACCGAGCGGCAGCCGCTGCACCAGGGCCAGTGAGTCGTGTGGCGTCGGGGGAATTTCGTCGTAGATTTTGTCGATCGCCTCGCCGCTCCAGC
>WTCH01000316.1 GCA_013138675.1 Woeseiaceae bacterium
GCCCATTTCATTCGTGATGGCGACGCTAAACGGGAAGAAGACACCCGCGACGGCCTCGAACGGACCGTTGTTGATATCATAGAATTTGGGCATCGGCTCCCAGCGTTCCAGCACGCCGGCAACGCGATAAGGCTTGCCATTCATGACGAGCGTCCGGCCAACGGAGTTTTCGCCGCCATAAACCTGCTCATTAATTTCACGACTTATGACGGCAACGTATTCTTCGTTTCTATCTGCAGAGGCATCCCAGCCGCCGCCGTACAGAAACGGTGTATCGAACATGGCAAAAAAATCTGCTGTCGTCGCACGACTCTCGAGCTGGAACGGACGTTCGCCGTCACCTTCTGGCTCTATCACCCGGCCTGTCTTGTAACTGAGTACCTGTCGCCTCGCCTCGCCTGCACTCCACAACGCGTAGCCATCCAGGTACGTCACTTGCTCGGGGGGCAGATCGGGGTCTTCGTAGGGATCATTGGGGCTCCAGCTATCGACCTGCACGTGGTAAAGAATATCAGACCGATGTGGAATCGGGTTGCCGCTCATGACGTAATCGACATTGATGACCGTCATGCAGGCACCAATGCCTACAGCGATTGCTGCGACCATCAGGGCGCTTAGGGTTGGATTCTTCCTGATGCTGAACAATCCGAGTTTCAGGTAGTAGCGAAACACTTCACATCTCCCGGGTTAATCAGGCTGTCTGTGCTGCGAGTTGGATCCCTGCCTCACCCTGGTAGACCTGTCCGTCGCGCACATGAATATTGCGCTGCGCACGCTCGGCCAGCGAAGGCTCATGGGTAACCATAATGATCGTTGTGCCCTGGTCATTGATTTCCGTCAGCAGGTCCATGACGCTTTCCGCCATGTTCGAATCGAGGTTACCGGTAGGCTCATCGGCCAGCAGGAATCGCGGTTCGCCGGCAAGTGCGCGTGCAATTGCGACACGCTGCTGCTGTCCGCCGGACAGTTGCGACGGTAAATGCCTGGGGCGTGACCCCAGGCCGACAACGTCGAGGACACGATCAATGCGTTTCTTTCGCTCAGCGCTGTCGAACCCGCGATAGCGCAGCGGCACATCGACATTGTCAAAAATGTCGAGCTCCGGAATCAGGTTGAAACTCTGAAAGATAAACCCGATTTTCTCGTTGCGGAGTCGCGATCGTTCGCTGTCGTTCAGACCGGAAACGTCCTTGCCATCCAGTTCGTAGGTACCGCTCGAGTATTCTTCGAGCAGCCCGGCGATATTCAAGAACGTCGTCTTGCCCGATCCCGACGGTCCCGTGACGGAAACGAATTCACCTTCGCCAACTCTCAGCGAGAACTGCCGCAGTGCATGCGTCTCCACCGTGTCGGTTCGATATACCTTGGCTATGTCGTTCATGATGAGCATTGACACTCTCCTGAATGAATTACTAATCGGTGATCAGCACAGTTTCCGCGCTACGGAACTGATCGATACTTGAAATGATGACTCGATCTCCTTCAGAGAGACCGCTGATGATTTCGACAGACGAAAGACTGCGTCCGCCAATGGAAATTTGCCGCCGCTCCGCAATGTCGTCTTCGCGCAGTACGTAGGCAATCCGACCGCCACCCGTTTCGAGAAACTGGCCGCGTTGCAATGTGAGAACCGATGGGCGTTCTTCGAGCAGCACGCGCGTCGTGAGCCGCTGATTTTGGCGAATATTTGGCGGCATGTCGCCGCTGAAGCGAATGCGACTACGAACCTGGTTGGCTACGATCTCTGGTGACACAGCGACGAGCTGCCCGGAGTACTTCCGGTCGCCGAGTATGATCTCTGCCTGCATTCCGATGGCGAGGTCGTCTGCGTAACTTTCGGGGATTTGCGCATCGATCTCGAATCGACTCAGGTCGACGACAGCCATGACCGGCGTGTCACGCGACACAGCGGCACGTTGCTCTACGAGCAGGTCACCGACAATGCCGGCAACAGGTGAGCGTATATCGAGCTGCTCGACCTGGCGCTGCAGCTCAGTGACGAACAGCTGTTGCCGGTTGCGACTGAGCTCCTTGGCCCTGAGTTCGAATTTGAGACGTTCATCGAAAAGGTCCGCGTCAGCTACCGCGTACCCATAGGCCAGCTCGGCGTTGCGAAGATCGTCCTTGGCTTTCTCAAAGTCTATGACCGGAATGACGCCACGTTTGTGCGCCTCTTCGGCGCGACGCATTTCGCGCTTGGCAGCGACCAGGGCCACATCCGCAAGATCGGCACCCTTGCGTTTTTCGAGCGCTGCCTGTTTGGATTCGATACGTTGCCGCTCGAGTTCCATCTCCTGCTCTTCGAGAGATGCTTCGGCCTGCTTGAGCTGATTCTCCAGCTCCGGGCTGTCGACGATAGCAAGAACCTGATCTTCCTCAACACTGGCACCGGCCTCAACAAGCAGGGACAGTGTCCCGGCAGCCGGCGCATACAATGTCGGGCTGACAGCGGCTACCACACGACCCTGCACCGATACGTCCCGAACAAGATCGGCACGTATGACTTCGGCGATCCGCAGGCGATCATATGGAATCGAAGCCGAGGTACTCGACCAGCGGTTGAGTGCCGGTATGGCGACCCACAGCACCACGAGTACTGCCAGAATCGAGCCGCCCCCGACCAGATTTCTTGTGCGATTGCCTTTCGGCGCCAGTTTGACGTCTTGCGCGGACGTATCAGCGATCTTCATAGATAATTAGATGCGCGGGGCGGCCAATTCGTTTATTGAGAATTGCGATTCCCAAGCTATACTGACCAGATACCAAAAAAACAGGGAAAAACATGGATGATCCGCGCCAAGTCGTCTTAGCAGATGAAACACTCGAACCCGCTAGTACTCTGGCCTCGTCGGTGTATCAGCAACTTCGGGCGGACATCCTTAAGGGCAGACTGGAGCCCGGCAGCAAACTGCGACTTCAGTATCTTGGAAAGCAGTACAAGGTTGGCAACAGCCCGTTGCGCGAGGCACTCAATCGCCTGTCATCCCATGGTCTTGTCACTCGTGAGGAGAACAAGGGTTTTCGTGTATCGACGGCGAGCGTCGCCGAACTTGAGGAACTGATTCGCACGCGCTGCCTGCTTGAACAGACGGCGCTGCGAGAGTCGGTCCTTTCAGGTGATGCCGAATGGGAGGAAAGAGTCGTTATCGCTTTTCACCGGCTGAGTCGCCTCGAAAAGGCTGCCGAGGGCACGAACCAGCATCGCACGCCCAAATGGGAAGTCGCGCATCGTGACTATCACCGCGCGCTGTTATCGGCATGCGGATCCAACATCCTGCTCGATTTCTGCCAGCAGATGCACGAACAAACACTGCGTTACCGAAGCCTCGTCGAAGTCGTCAAGTACCGCGATATTCACGAATGCTCCGAGCATCGTGAAATTCAGGAAGCCGTACTCGCTCGGGATGCCGATCTCGCGATCAGCATGCTCCACAAGCACTACACGATGACGCTCGAGATTATTCTCGACAGCGGTGCTCTGAACTAGTCAGGGTCAACCGGTTGAAACGTTGCGCTTCCTGAGCGGCGGCCGGCATTCATTTTCTATTGGATTGATTTATGGCATTTCGATCAATAAATCTCACGCTCCTGCTCCTTGCCGTTTCATCAACGGCGGCGGCGCATCACTCTCCGTTTCTATTTTTCGACCCAACGAATACGGTCGAGATCGAAGGCGAAATTACGAAGCTACGCTGGCGCAACCCGCATGTCGTGTTCCAGTTACAGGTGAAAGATGCTTCGGGAACTACGGAGGAATGGACGCTTGAAACACACTCGGTCAGCATACTGCGGCGCATGAACCTTGAACGCGATTCGGTCAATGTTGGCGACGCAGTGAAAGTCGCTGGCTGGCCGTCGAAGAGGGGTGGAACGGAGTTGTTTATCACCAACATGCTTATGCCTGACGGCATCGAGATTGCTTTCGACCCGGGCGCTCCACCGCGCTGGGCAGATGAGGCACAAGGCGACAAGTCGACCTGGATGGCGACGGCAGACGATATCAGCGGCGGCAAGGCCGATGGTATGTTCCATGTCTGGAGTACCTCACTCGTCGGTGGGGACGGCAATTTCCTGTTTGAGGGCTATGACTTTCCGTTGACCGAGGCCGCAAGCGAGGCTCGCGCCAGCTATGACATGTATTCCAACCCGATTCTCGGCACTTGCGAATCCAAGGGCATGCCGACAATCATGGAACAGCCGTACCCGATGCAGTTTGCGAAAAGCCACAACCGCATACAGATGCACATGGAAGAGGGCGACATCGTGCGCGTCTTTGATATGACGCCCGGCGCGTCTCTCGCCGGTAAAGAAGCAACCGTATTAGGACATTCGATTGGCAGGTGGCAGGATGACGCTCTCATCGTCACGACGACTGGCAGCAACTGGCCTTACACGGACATGACCGGCGTTCCGAATTCGACCAACGCAGTGTATGTCGAAACGTTTACGCCAAGTGCGGATGGAAAATCTCTCAACTATTCGTTGACAATAACCGACCCGGAGACATTTGTCGTACCACCGACCTTTTCCAAGCAATGGTTGTGGGTACCTGACGCGACAGTAGAACCGTATGATTGCGTCCCGGATCACGTGGAATAAGGTTAGAAATGACAAGGATCGCCATACTGCTGACGACGCTTCTCGCCATAAATATCGCGCAGGCCCACCACGGGACCAGCAGTCAGTTTGATCAGACCAAATCCATGGAAATCACTGGCGTTGTTACGAAGCTGCGCTTCGTCAACCCGCACTCCTATGTGTATTTTGATGTCACCAATGACGACGGCACTGTCGATAGCTGGCGCTGCGAAATGCGCGCGGCAACGGTACTGAAACGTTCGGGCTGGTCCGAGGATATGTTCGAGCCCGGCACGGTCATTCAGATCGAAGGGGTTCCGGCGCATCGTGAACCACACGGCTGCTATGTCAACAAACTGCAACTCGGGGAAGGCAAGGTCATCGAGCGCTATGAGCAACTCGAAGACGCGGAACAGGAATTCGTCGCTCCCGACAGGCCCGCGACACTGGCCAATGGCCAACCCAATATCAGTGGCGACTGGGCAGCACCACAGCAATTATTGCAAGAAGGCGAGGTTCGCCGTCGCGCCGCCACCGGGTTTCGCGGCTTCCAGTACCCGCAATCGGACGCGGGCAAACTCGCAGCATCCAACTTTGACCTCAATCGCGACAACCCGCGTTACCATTGCATGGCCGTGAACATTCTTGCGGACTGGGTATTCGATCAGCACATCAATCGCATCGAGCAGACCGACGATACGATCACCCTGACCTACGGCTTTATGGATATCGTCCGCACGATTCACCTGAACATGGATGCGCACCCTGACGACATCACACCGTCACGCGCCGGACACTCTATCGGTCACTGGGACGGGAACACGTTGAAGGTCGACACAGTCGGTTTCACGCGCGGCTATCTCGATGGCCGCGCCGGCGTCATGCACAGTGACCAGTTTCACGTCGTCGAAGAGTTTGAGTTTGACCCCGAAGAGCTGTCGCTGGTACGCAATTACACGGGTTACGACCAACTTTACCTGAGCGAATCGTTCTCCAGCCGCGACGCCGTATTCCTGTCGTCAACGCCATTCGACCCTTACAACTGCGATGACCTGACGACCGAGTTCGCCGAAGGACACTAGCGCTATCGATTAGATAATTAAGGCAGAGGATTTTTCGTCTAGCCATGGTTTCTGTACTCATCAGTTATTGCAGAGAATTAATGAAGGCTACGACATCGAGCAATTACTGCGACAGGCCCTCGGCGACTGCGCGAAGCCGGTCGATGATGCGTTCGACAGATTTCCTGAGTTCCTCGATCTTGTACGACTCCACACGATCATCACGCTCGAGGTCCGAAAGTAGCTGGCGCACGGCGGCGACCTGCTGCGCTTTTCGTCGCAACATCGGCATCGTCGGGTCGAACTCTCCATCTTCGACCAATTGCATTTCGTTCGAGAACATAAAGATCAACCTGCGCGCCGTCTCGATGATCTCGGGCATATCATCAGCGACATAGGCCGCAGCTAGGCGCATCGAATAAAAGTCAGGGTCCTGGTAGATGGCGATCGCT
>WTCH01000328.1 GCA_013138675.1 Woeseiaceae bacterium
GCGCCAGTGCGCTGGCGTGGATCTCCTGATCCAGCGTGATGTCCGCAAATTTGACCTGTTCTATCGCTTCGCCATTATTTGCCACCAGTCGGGTCTGGAGCGGGAATCCGGTTTCGATATCAAGCCAGATTCGGTGTCCGTAGCGGTACTCGTCGTGCGGCCGAATCGCGAGCAGGATGGCTTTGCGGCCAGCAACGCGTTCTTCGCGGACTATCGAGATGTCATACTCATTGCCAAACTGTATGTCTATCGACGGCAGCGAGGAAAACAGCGTGCTCTGGTCGTTCCACTCCTCTACTCGCACGGTTCCTTCGTCCGGCAGGATGCACTGCACCTCGTTGCCATTGCGAATGATCTCCAGACCGTCGCCCTCCTGGAAGACCACTTTCTCGCGAATGACTCCGTCGCTCACAACATGGACAACCGTGAGCGTCTCCGATTTACCGTTCTGGAAACGATTAACAGTGCCTTCGTAGTTTGTGGTCTGCACGGCACTGGCCATCTTCACCAGCCAGTCGTCGGGCGCAATTTCATCTGCCGCCAAACCAGGTGCAGCCGCGACGAGGCCGCCCAGCGCAACGCATACCGTTGCGATTAGCTGTCTTCGTCGCGTCGTCATTGAGATTACGGCGTGTCCGCTGAAGAGGTTTCTGTGTTCTCGGCTTCCTGCTCATCGCTTTGTGCAGGAGCGTCGGTGACTTCGATTTCTACCAGCTCACCGTCTCTGTAGGTGATGAGTCGCGGAGTAATGCTGTCAAAGCCAATGTGAGACGACGATGCATCGTGGCTGTTGTAATAGTCACGCAACAGATCGTAATCGGGTTCCGGCACTGTATAGCTGCCGTCCGTCGCACCCGCGACGGCCTCGCTACCTTGCGCGTTTTCAACCTCGGCAACATCGGTCATTTGCTGCAATCCGATCAATGCCGCCAGCGCGACCGTAGCAGCAATGGCAACACCGACGAGCGGCCGCATAAAGCGCGGTGCTGCAGCCTCGGCGTCGGCAAACTCTTCCTGCAGCTCCTTGTCGTCGATAGCCGCCGACACGCGCTCGCGCAACATCGACATGCCAGCAATCGCTCGTTCGCCACGCATTGCTCGACCCATCGCCAGGTACTCAGCAGCCTGGTTCCGGAGCTCAACGTCCTGACAAAGCCTGCGCAGCAGCAATTCGGCCTCGTTTTGCGGCAATTCGCCGTCCACGAATGCGGATATTTGCGTTTTTATTGCATCGTTCATAGGTTCTCGCCTAGTTATCGCACCAGGTTCCCGATTTTCTTTCCAATTGCGTCTCGGGCCCTGAATATTCTCGATCGCACGGTGCCAACGGGACAATCCATTGTCTGTGCGATCTCTTCATAACTCATACCATCCAACTCGCGCAAAATGATCGCCGTACGGAGATCATCGGGCAGAGCTTCAATGGCACGCTCCAGTACTTCCTGCAGCTCCTGAGAGATCGTAAGACCCTCCGGAGTGTCTGTTTCCTTGAGCTTCGCGTGCAACCCGTATTGCTCTGGGTCCTGCATATCGAGCTCGATGTCCATCGGTCGTCGCCGCTGTGCTGCCAGGTAGTTCTTGGCGGTATTCACAGCAATTCGGTACAGCCAGGTGTAGAAAGCGCTATCGCCTCGAAACCGCGGCACGGCCCGGTAAGCCTTAATAAAGGCTTCCTGACTGATATCCAATGCAAGTTCCGGGTCGCGCACATATCGCATCACCAGGTTTACGATCTTCTGCTCGTACTTGAGCACCAGTAGATCAAACGCGCCTTTGTCACCTTTCTGGACTCGTTTGACCAGTTCTTTGTCGGTCGATTCATTCGACATACGTAAGTAATCCACCGACACCCGGATAGACCGGCCGGGCTCTTGAAAGTTCTCTAAAAACAACGGTCATGATATGCAATTTGTGACTTAGGTCGAGGCCGGGGCATGGTAGCAGCTTCAGTGCCCTGCTCCCAAGTGTCGCCAGATAACCTGCAAGCGCCGCCAGTCCTTGTTTCCCGGGTTTTCGCGCCGAAAAAGCTCAACATGACGGCGGCCGTTTTCCGCTGTGAATCTGAGCCATGCGAACGAGCCAAGAACAACGCTCCCCGCACTCAATGTTGCCGGCATGCAACAACCGTCCGCCATCGTCACCAGTATGTTTCCATCCTGCTCAATACGCAGCGACTGGCAGTTTCTATGAGCACGTGTGATTACCCGTAGTTCATAGCAACAGGCAAGTGCCCATAAGCCTGCCCCGAGAGCGCGCCAGCCCAAAGCGAACGGCAGGCCGACAACAGCAACTATGCCACCGATCACGGCAACAATGCCCGTGCCCATGACGATGCGTCGCAGCAGCGGGTCAGGTGTCAATTCGCTTGAGAATGTGTTCGACGACACGTTGCAGTTCGGTGGCCGGTGTCTGTTTCTTCAACAAGTAGCCGACGAGGTCAGGATCGGGAAGCTGCAAAAGTGCCTGAAAAGCCTGCTTATCCGTTTCGGGTGCCTGCTCGTAGCGTTGCTCCAGGTAGGTCACGAGAAGCTCGTCCAGCTCCCGCATGCCTCGTCTGCATTGCCACTTTAGCTGCGTCAATAACGCCTCTCGACCAACATTTTCTTGGTCTCGGCTATGGCCTGCGCCGGGTTCAGGTCCTTCGGGCAGGTCTGCGTGCAATTCATGATCGTATGGCAGCGATAAAGCCGGAACGGATCTTCGAGTTCATCGAGTCGCTCTCCGGTCGCGTCGTCACGGCTGTCCACGAGCCAGCGATAGGCGGCTAGCAGCGCGGCCGGGCCGAGATAGCGGTCGCTGTTCCACCAGTAACTCGGACAACTCGTCGAGCAACAGGCGCACAGGATGCAGGCGGCCGGTTCGTTGATGAGTTCCTGGTCTTCCTTGCTTTGCAGGCGCTCCTGGTCCGGCGGAGGCGGCGTGCGCGCCTGTAGCCAGGGCTTGATTGACGCATATTGCGCGTAAAAGTTTGTCAGGTCAGGAACAAGGTCTTTGACGACCGGCATGTGCGGTAATGGATAGATCTTTACATCGCCCTTGATGCTGTCAATCGCCCGCGTACACGCCAGCGTGTTGCCGCCATCGATATTCATCGCGCAGGAACCGCAAATACCTTCGCGACACGAGCGCCGGAATGTCAGAGTCGGATCCACCTCGTTCTTGATCTTTATCAGCGCGTCCAGAACCATTGGCCCACAGCTGTCGAGATCCACTTCGTAGGTGTCGACACGCGGGTTCTCGCCGCTGTCGGGATCGTAGCGATACACAGCGAAACGACGCACGTTGCTGACCCCATCGGGTGCCGCGAAATGCTGCCCTTTCCGAATTCGTGAATTTTTGGGAAGGCGGAACTCAGCCAAAACAAACCTCCTAGTACACGCGTGCTTTGGGTGGCACAACCTCGACCTCATCGGTCAGGGTTTCCATGTGCACCGGTCGATATTCGAAGTCGACCTGGCCATTATCATCGACCCAGGCCAGCGTATGTTTCATCCAGTTGTTGTCATCACGATCAGGATAATCCTCGCGTGCATGCGCGCCACGGCTCTCGAGACGATTGACCGCCGATCGAATCGTCGCCGTTGCATTGAGCATGAGATTCTCAAGTTCCATGGTCTCGATCAGGTCGGTATTCCAGATCAGGGACCGATCCGTAACCGCGACATCGCCCAGCGTCTCAAATGTCTTGTTCAGTAGGTCAGCACCTTCCTGCAGAGTCTCACCGGTACGAAATACCGCCGCATGATCCTGCATGATCTTCTGCATCTCCAGCCGTATCTCGGCTGTCGGCCGGCCGCCTTTCGCATTACGCAGCCGGTGGATGCGATCGACGCTGTTCTGGCCCGCGTCGGCGCCAAACTCTTTGTGTCGAGCTCCCGGCGTCATTGTTTTTTCGCAGAAGTGTGCTGCGGCGCGGCCGAATACAACAAGATCCAGGAGTGAATTCGAACCGAGGCGATTGGCGCCATGCACGGACACGCATGCCGCTTCACCGACGGCCATCAGTCCCGGTACGACGGTCTCGCTGTCACCGCCGCTGCTCGTAACGACCTGGCCATTGAAGTTGGCCGGCACCCCGCCCATGTTGTAATGCACCGTCGGCAATACCGGAATGGGTTCTTTCGTAACATCGATGCCGGAAAAAATCCTCGCTGACTCCGCGATGCCGGGAAGACGCTCCTCGATAACCTCTGGACCCAAGTGTTCGAGATGCAGGTGAATATGGTCCTTATCGCTTCCGACACCACGTCCTTCACGAATCTCGATCGTCATTGAGCGACTGACAACATCGCGCGACGCGAGGTCCTTGGCATTTGGCGCGTAGCGTTCCATAAAACGCTCACCGTCCGAATTCGTCAGGTAACCGCCCTCGCCGCGCACGCCTTCGGTGATCAGACAGCCCGCGCCGTAGATTCCGGTCGGGTGAAACTGGACGAACTCCATATCCTGAACCGGCAAGCCGGCCCGCGAGACCATGGCACTGCCATCGCCGGTGCAGGTGTGCGCCGACGTACATGAAAAATACGCGCGGCCGTAACCACCTGTCGCCAGAATAACCCGATGCGAACGGAAGCGATGCAATCTGCCCGTCGCGAGGTCGATTGCAACGACTCCGCGGCATGCGCCGTCTTCCATGATCAGGTCGACCGCAAAGTACTCAATGTAGAACTCCGCATCGTGCTTCAACGACTGCTGATACAGCGTGTGCAGCATGGCGTGTCCCGTACGATCTGCCGCAGCACAGGTGCGTTGCGCAGTGCCTTCGCCAAAGCGGGTCGTCATACCGCCAAACGGGCGCTGGTAAATCTTGCCTTCTTCGGTACGTGAAAATGGCACGCCGTAGTGTTCGAGCTCGATGACAGCATCGGGCGCTTCCTTGCACATGTACTCGATCGCATCCTGATCACCGAGCCAGTCGGATCCCTTGACCGTGTCGTACATATGCCAGCGCCAGTCGTCCTCGCCCATGTTGCCCAGCGCAGCGCTGATTCCACCCTGCGCCGCGACCGTGTGGCTGCGTGTCGGAAACACCTTGGTGATGCACGCTGTATTGAATCCGGAATGTGCGAGGCCAAACGTTGCGCGCAAGCCTGCGCCGCCAGCACCAATGACCACGACGTCGTAACTGTGATCGATGAACTCGTAGTCGCTCATACGCCTGATCCGATCCTTAGAATTGCGTATATCGATATGACAGCCACTAACACGTGCGCGAATCGCGACAGGATCAGTGAGACGATCTTGCTGCCGTGGGCATGCACGTAGTCTTCAATTACGACCTGCACGCCGAGCCAGGAGTGATAAGCCGCGGTCAGGCACAGCAGGGACAACAACACGCTGTTGAGCGGCCGGCCGATGAATTCGACAACGACGTCATGCGCAAGCGACGGGGATACGACAACCGACGCGACAAACCAAAGACCGAGCAGTACGAGCGCAACGCCTGAGACACGCTGCCCCCACCAGTGATCGGTACCGTCTTTGGCGGTACCAAGACCGAGCACACGACCCAGCGGTGCGCGAAGACTCATGCGAGCACCCAGAGTAAGACGGTTGCCAGGACGGCCGTGACAAGTACAAACCAGGCAGAAGCATTTGCCTGGCGCTTCTCGAAACCGCGCCCGGTATCCCAGACAAAATGTCGAATACCGTTAGCGAGGTGAAAGAAAAACGCGAAGCTCCGGCCAACCAGGAGAAGTCTTCCGGCGAGCGTCGACATCAGCGTCACGAATTGATCGTAATCACCCGAGCCGGACGCCGCGCTAACCAGCCAGGCAGCCAGAACGACGAGCCCAGCCGTCATCGCTACGCCGGTGGCCCGGTGCAGGATCGAGAGCGTCATTGTTATAGGCCAGCGATAGATCGTGAGATGAGGTGATAAAGGCCTTTCAGTATTGCTCATAACTTATTGTAAATCTTGTCATTTTTCAACTAAAAATCGATGCAGCGACCGGCCTTTTCCCAGTCCCCGTAACGCGTCGGATCGAGGCCATCACGGCCACCTATTTCCTTGGGCTTTTCGGGCTCAGGCTCCTTCTCGAGGTCCTTTTTTTCTGTATCCTCGTCTGACATGGCGAAAGTATGCCAGACACAGGATTGAGATGTCAGAGCTAGCGTTCAAAACGATTTCGGTATCCGGATCAGACGCATTTGAGTTTCTTCAAAGCCAGTTGACCAACGACGTTGCGTTGCTTGAGACCGAAGCCGAGATCTTTGCAGCCTTTTGCAACCCGAAAGGCAGGGTGATCTGGTTCGGGACAGTTAACCGGACCGAATCCGGATATGGCATGTCGGTCGCGACAGACCTGGCAGAAGACATGGTCCGACGACTGACCGTATTTCGATTTCGCTCCAAGGTTGAATTCGCGATTGAAAAAGGCGGCACCGTCGACCCGACGTTCCTCATTGCGAACGGCCATCCATTTATCGGCGCGAACCAGTCGGAAAACTTCACCCCGCACATGCTCAACCTGGACCTGTTAGGTGCGGTCAGTGTCGACAAGGGTTGCTACCCGGGTCAGGAAATCGTTGCACGGACGCATTTCCGCGGTGCCACCAAGCGCCGGCTAATGCGCTTCGAAAGCTCTTCGCCCGTTGCGCCCGGTGACAAGGTTTCAGATGGCGAACGCGACATTGGCGAAGTCCTCAATGCGAATGGCACGGATCTTCTTGCCGTTGTCCCGACAGAAAAAGCGGATCAAGAGCTTAAAGTGAAGGAGATACCGCTGGTACACTTGCCACTGCCCTACCTTTAGAAAAACAACATACAATTTGGGGAAAGCGAATGATTCGATTCATTAAAATACTCATGGCCGCATCGGTCGCCCTGTTTTGCCTGATGTACGCACTGCAGAACATTTGGAATCTCGAGGCAGCAAGCTGGTTCGTCTCCTATACAACCGGCATGGAAGGCCACGAAAAATATCCATCGCATTTCGGCCCGGCAATCACGTCTTCAGCGCTACACGGCATCATGCTGTGGATCATTATCGCGCTTGAAGTTACCGCCGGCGCTCTGGCAGCCAAGGGGGCCTTTGATCTGTTCAAAGCTCGAAATGGCTCGGCCGACGACTTTAATGGCGCCAAGACCTATGCGATTGCCGGTTGCGGCGTTGGAATCCTGATCTGGTTCGGCCTGTTTTCCGCCATTGGCGGCACCTATTTCCAGATGTGGCAGACAGAAGCTGGCGGTGGCGCATTGGGGAATGCGTCCATCTTCTCGGTCCAACTCGGAGTCATCTGGCTCCTGATCAGCCAGAAAGACAGTTAGTCGAAGACTTCCGGCCGCATATGCGGGAATAGCAGCACGTCGCGAATCGATGGCGCATCGGTAAACAGCATCACGAGCCTGTCGATACCTATGCCGATGCCCGCCGTCGGTGGCATGCCGTATTCGAGCGCACGAATGTAGTCGTGATCGAAAGCCATGGCCTCGTCGTCGCCTGCTTCGCGGTTGGCCACCTGCGCACGGAAGCGTTCTGCCTGGTCTTCGGGGTCATTGAGCTCCGAGAAACCGTTCGCGATCTCGCGGCCCGCCACGAAAAACTCGAAGCGGTCCGTCACAAACGGATCGTCATCGTTACAGCGTGACAAAGGCGACACCTCAGTAGGGTACTGCGTAACAAAGGTGGGTTTGCGCAGATTGTCTTCACCCGTCTTCTCGAATATCTCGATCTGCAATTTGCCGGGGCCGTAGCCGTCCTTGACCGGCACGCCGAGCTTCTCGCAGACGCCGACCAGGTAGTCACGATCGCGGAGCTTCGATTTATCGAACTCCGGATTGAAGTGCAGGATTACCTCCTCGACAGTCATGCGCGCAAACGGCTCACTCAAGTCGAATTCTTCGCCCTGGTAGTCGATCCTTGACTGGCCGAGCAGCGCATCAGCCATGCCACGCATCAGGGCTTCGACCAAATCGATCAGGTCTTCATAGTCCGCATAAGCACGGTACAGCTCGAGCATCGTGAATTCGGGATTGTGCTGAGTCGATACACCCTCGTTGCGAAAGCTTCGATTAATCTCGTAGACGCGCTCGAAGCCTCCAACGATTAATCGTTTCAGATTAAGCTCCGGCGCGATACGCAAATACAACTGCATGTCGAGCGCGTTGTGGTGCGTCGTAAACGGGCGAGCGATGGCGCCGCCCGGCGTAGTCTGCATCATCGGCGTCTCGACTTCGAGGTAGTCCTGCGCATCGAGGAATGCCCGGATGTAGGCGACGATCGACGAACGCGTGCGAAACACAGCTGCGCTATCGGCATTCATAATCAGGTCGACGTAACGCTGCCGATAGCGTGTCTCCTGGTCAGACAGTCCGGCCCACTTCTCGGGCAACGGTCGCAGTGACTTCGTCAGCAGCCGCACTTCGTCGGCCATGACCGTAAGTTCGCCGGTCTTCGTGCGGAACAATGCGCCTTCGGCGCCAACGATGTCACCTACATCCCACTTCTTGAAGGACTGGTACACCCCTTCAGGCAGGCGATCACGTTCGAGCCGTACCTGGATCTGCCCGGAGCGATCCTGCAACTTGATGAAGCTCGCCTTACCCATGACACGCTTGACCATCATGCGGCCGACAACCCGGACGCGGACATCTTCGCCGCGCAGCGTTTCATCGTCGTGCTCGTGGAACGTCCGCTGCAATTCGTCGGCCGTCGCGTTGCGACGAAAATCATTCGGGTAGGCGTTACCCTGCTCTCTTAGAGCATCTAGCTTGCCGCGTCGTTCGGCAATCAACTTGCCTTCATCTTTTGTCTTGTTGTCGCTCACTTACAGTCCCTGTTTCAGGCTTGCTTCGATGAATTCATCGAGCGCACCATCGAGTACAGCCTGAGTGTTACCGGTTTCGACACCGGTACGCAAATCCTTGATACGGCTCTGGTCGAGTACGTAGTTGCGAATCTGACTACCCCAACCGACGTCGGCCTTGCCTTCCTCAACCACGGACGCCTCGGCACGGCGTTTCTGCAGCTCGAACTCATACAATTTGGCTTTGAGCTGCTTCATCGCCTGCGCTTTGTTCTTGTGTTGCGAGCGGTCGTTCTGACACTGCACCACGAGGTTCGTCGGCAGGTGCGTAATTCGTACGGCCGACTCGGTCCGGTTGACGTGCTGTCCGCCCGCACCGCTCGCACGATAGACATCAATGCGCAGGTCCGAAGGATTAATTTCGATATCGATGTTGTCATCCACTTCGGGCGACACGAATACCGATGCGAATGACGTGTGGCGGCGATTGCCCGAGTCGAACGGCGATTTACGCACGAGGCGGTGAACACCTGTCTCGGTACGCAACCAGCCATACACGTACTCACCGGTCACATGCACCGTCGAACTCTTGATGCCGGCCACTTCGCCAGCTGAGGCTTCAATGACTTCTGCCTTGAAGCCGTGCGCTTCTGCCCAGCGCAAATACATGCGCAATATCATTTCTGCCCAGTCCTGCGCCTCGGTGCCGCCGGCACCTGACTGTATATCGACGTAGGCGTTATTGGCGTCCATTTCGCCCGAGAACATGCGACGAAACTCGAGTGCAGCCAGTTTTTGTTCGAAGCGACCAATGTCCTGCTCGACCTCTGCCACCGTGTCGGCGTCGTCTTCTTCGACGGCCATGGACAACAACTCCCCGGCGTCGTTCAGACCCGTAGAGAGTTCATCGAGAACAATGACGATCTGCTCGAGCTGCGCACGCTCCTGCCCTAAAGCCTGGGCGCGCTCCGGTGCATTCCACACGTCGGGTTGCTCGAGCTCGCGCTGGACCTCGGTCAGGCGTTCAGCCTTGCCTTCGTAGTCAAAGGTACCTCCTCAACGCATCGGTGCGTTCGGTGAGGTCGGCTATGGTCAGTTTTGTTTGACTCGTTTCCATCATGTCGTCCAGCGGTGCAGCGCGCGATCTTATCAACCCCCGGCCTGCAACGCAGCAATTTGTTCAACGATGAGTTGCGGCGATTCGACACCGCGCCACTCGTTGACGTCGAGGCGGTAGGCCAACTGCACAACACCGCGAAAAGCAGGTCCGGCCTGGTTGAACGCGATCGCATCGATGACGTTATTGCCGCCGACGGCTTTCAGGCGCATCTTCAAGTGACTCTCACCGACAGTGCGCTGCTCAAGCAGCTCGAAGTCGCCGTTCCAGGTCGGTTCCGGAAAACCGGATCCCCAGGGGCCGGCATTTCGCAGGGCCTGCGCGAATTGTAGGAGCCCGCCCCAGCGGGCGGTATCTGTTTCTGCAATTACGCCGTCCGATGTTATCGCACCGGAGAAATCCGCATCCGGATAGAGCCGCGTTAATTGCGCGGCCACAGCATCGGCAAAGACCGAGTAGTTTGCTTCTGCAATCGTCAATCCCGCAGCCATTGCGTGCCCGCCAAATTTGTCGATCAAGCCTGGATGCCTGCTCGAAACGGCCTCGAGCAGATCACGTGCATGCACCCCGGCAATGGATCTTGCCGAGCCTTTCAGATGACTGTCACTCTCCCTCGCAAATGCGAACACGGGGCGGTGGCATTTTTCCTTTACGCGAGACGCTATGAGCCCGACGACTCCCTGGTGCCACGACTGGTCGTAAACACACACGCACGACGGCCACTTCTTCGAATCAAGCGAATCGACGTAAGCAAATGCCTGTTCGCGCATCGTCGACTCAATCTCACGACGCTCCTTGTTGATGTCATCAAGCAGGGTTGCGAGTTGCGCGGCAGTCGCATCATCGTCGGTCAGCAGACACTCTATGCCAACGGACATGTCCTCGAGACGGCCCGCCGCATTGAGGCGTGGGCCAGCCGCAAAGCCCAGGTCGGTGCTGACGGTACGAGACAGCTGGCGGCCGGATTGTGTAAGCAATGCTCGAATGCCCGGGACTGTCTGACCCGCGCGAATTCGACCCAGCCCCTGTTGCACGAGAATGCGGTTGTTGTGGTCAAGCGGCACAACATCTGCAACCGTACCCAAAGCGACAAGGTCAAGAAACTTCGCCGGAACCCGGGCGCAACCCATCTCTCCCTGTTCCTCCAGCACTTTCCCGAGTGCAGCCATGACATAAAACGCGACGCCAACTCCCGCCAGATTGCGGCTCGTAAAGGTACTGCCGACCAGATTCGGATTGACGATCACGTCAGCCCCGGGAAGTTCTTTCGCAGGCAGGTGATGATCGGTTACGAGTACGGCTATGCCCGCCTCTTTCGCGGCGCGCACGCCCGCAAGACTCGAAATACCGTTGTCGACTGTGACGATCAATTGCGGCGATCGCTCGGCGGCTACTTGTACGATTTCAGGTGAAAGCCCGTAACCGAAATCGAAGCGGTTTGGGACAAGGTAGCTCACGTTCGAGAATCCGAAGGCACTCAGGCATCGCAGCATCAACGCCGTGCTGGTTGCGCCGTCAACGTCGAAGTCGCCAATGACCACGATGGGATCTTGTTTGTGTTTTAGCAGCAGCTCGACTGCTGCGTCTACGCCCTCAAGTGACCCGACAGGGGCGAGGCCCGCTAAACCATAGTCAAGTTGTTCAGGCGATGTCACACCGCGCGCGGCAAACAGACGGGCAAGCACCGGGTCCAGCGAATCCAGATCGCTCGCCTGGCTGGACCGAGGCGCTCTGCGTGCAGTGATGGGCCGCTGTGATTTCATCCCGCCTGATCCAGTATTGCTGAGCTGCGGCGCCAGAACCGCCAGCGATGCGCCGGCAAGACGGACGCCTCAATTCCGTCGCGGAACATCAACGTCAGCTGTGAGACGCGCCCGGAACGAAGCAGGTCCCTCAGATCACTGAGACAACGTTCCAGCAGTTCGGGATCATCCTGTTCCGGAATCACGGCGACAAATCCCGCGACGGATGCTTCGACGCACGACGGAATGTCTCCAGGCCAATTGGCAACAACACCGGTCTTACTCAGCCAGTGCCCCATGAGCAGCGGGTCGTTGCTGAACAGTGGCGGATGCGGAACCGTTTCCTGTTCGGGCGCAAAACCGCCTCCCCAAAACCACAGGCAGTTGATAGGTTGCTGTCCCTCCTCTTGTCGCCGCAGATTGATCTCGTGATCGTGCAGCGCCATCTCGACCTCCGATACCAGGCTTCGATAGTCGCCGGCGCCCTCACCGGCTGGCATGTACTCGTTCGGCATGTCTCGATGAACGACATAGGAAGGCACTGCTGCGGTTGATATCGGGGCGTTGGCCCGTAAATAGCTGCACGTACCGAGCCTTGCGAATCCATAATTATCGGTGTCAGCGAGCGTCGCCTGCAGGTGATCAATCAACGGCCGCATATCGGCGGCGGGCGCGGCAGCAGCATCGTGTGCATGCAAGCACAGATGATCCAGGCGTGGCTCCAGGTAGACCGGATCGGCGGCAGCAATCCAGACGGTCGGTCGGTCGCCGGTCTGGCCCCACATGCGCAGCGCGCCGAGCCCGGCTTCCGGGCATGGCATGCCCAGCTTC
Organism: Woeseiaceae bacterium; assembly: GCA_013138675.1. Lineage (GTDB taxonomy): Bacteria > Pseudomonadota > Gammaproteobacteria > Steroidobacterales > Woeseiaceae > UBA1847. Next base: position 12,439 of record WTCH01000328.1, read on the forward strand.
GCAAGAATGCTGGCAAGCAACTCCTGGGGTTTATGCAACTGAAGAAG